>JAEWSK010000129.1 GCA_023398345.1 Armatimonadota bacterium
CTGCATGCCCCTCGGCTATACCCACATCAAAAAATCTGTCAGGAAATGTGGCTGCAAATTTTGCAAGACCCGTCCCGTCGGGCATTGCGGCAGTTATTGCAACTATTCGCTCGTCCGATTTTGCAAGCTCCACGAGCGTATCAGAAAAAACTTTTGTATAACTTTTATTGCCATGTGCGCGCTCAACTATACCGTCGGCAACATCAAATCCGGCTATGCCATGAAATGCTCTAGCATTGGATTCGGCGAACTCATAGCCCTTGCCTTTTTGCGTAACTACATGGATTAAAAGCGGCCCTTTTAGCGATTTTGCGCTTTCAAGAACTTCTATAAGAACTTCCGTGTCGTGACCGTCAATTGGCCCCAGATAGGTAAAGCCCAGTTCTTCAAACACCGCTCCTGCCTTGGAGCCAAGCAAGCGAACGACGCCATGGCTTAGTCCCTCGGCCGTGCGAGCCAGCGTCTTACCGGCGGGCATCTTTCCGACCATTTCTTTAGCGCGCGTCTCGACTTTTTTATAGAGCGGAGCCATTCGCAATCTGCTCAAATGCAGCGCCATCGCTCCAACATTTTCTGCAATGGACATCTCGTTATCGTTTAAAATCACAATTACATCGGTGTTTACTTGTTCGGCGTTGTTCATGCCCTCAAGTGCGAGGCCGCCAGTCATAGCGCCATCACCGATAACGGCTATCACATGCTCATCGCTCCCGCGCAGGTCTCGCGCTTTTGCAAGTCCAAGAGCGGCGGAAATCGACGTGCTCGCATGCCCAGACCCAAATGCGTCGTATTCACTTTCATCCCGACGGGTAAACCCGGATAGTCCGCCACCATGCCTTAGTGTTTGAAACTGCTCTCTGCGGCCAGTAAGAAGTTTGTGGGCGTAAGTTTGGTGGCTGACATCCCAGACGATCTTGTCGTCTGGTGAGTTAAAGACAGAGTGAATGGCAATTGTAAGCTCGACAGCGCCAAGATTGGATGACAAATGGCCGCCGGTTCGTGACACTGTGTCTATTATCTGGACACGTATTTCCTCGGCGAGTGTATTTCTCTGCGCCGCAGACAGGCATTTTAAGTCCGCGGGCGAGTTGATCTTATTTATAATCTGTTCGTTAGAGTCCAATATCGAAATCCAAGGTCAAAAGTCGAATGGCACGCCCTCACCCCTACCCTCTCTGGTGATAGGGAGTCCGGCAGCTATTTACTGTTTACTAATATAGTTTGAACGGCAGCGAGATCAGAAGGTTTGTCAACGTCCTCGCCAATCTCAGGATATGTGCTTGTGACGGCACGCACTTTTCCGCCAAGCATCCTTGATACGTTGTTTTCTAGCGTTGATATTCTCAGCACGCCTGGGATTATTTGCCCGAGCATCACGCGAAAAAGAGTGCCGAGTCCTACCATACGTGCAAGTTGCACTACATGCTTTCTTGCGGCATACGCATTTTGAATCGCCTGCCAATTTCGCTCAGTAAAATCCTTGCGCAAGAGCATTATGTTGCCGCCGGTAAACACGCCATCGCCGGTCTTCAAGTAAGTTCGTCTAAGCTCAGGATGACGAGCCTCGCAGTCGGACTTGCGAATAATCGGATATGCCATATCAGCGCTAAGCTTCATTGCACATGCCAAAAAGTCTTCAACGGCTTCGCTTGTGAGCATTGGAACATCCGCACTCACTACAAGAACAGCCTCGCAATGGCCGATTGCATCCAATCCAAGTTTTAGGTTTGCAATAAGGCTGTCACGCGGTTCGACAACAGCATCTAGCCCATCACACTGCACCTGACCGACCGCCACAATGCGTCCCACTGACGGCGATAAGCGCAGCGCGTCTACTACCCATTGCAGCATAGTCTTATCGGCAATCGGGATCATCGCCCGACTGATCTCGCTGTTGTCTGGACACAACTCGATGCCAGCGGGCGCTCCTGCCAGTATTAGCGCGTTTACTTTATCCAATGCTACACCAATTCGCATTCCCTGCGAGCAAGCGTGCGACAGGCAAATACGTCCACATAATTTTTGCTCAGCGCAGATGCTGCTTCTCGTGCGGCAGCCTTTGACTTAAATACGCCAAAAACTGCCGATCCCGAACCTGACAGCATTGCAACCTCAGCGCCCGTGTCCAATAGATGCCGCTTTGCAATTGCTATCTCAGGCACTAATGCAGACACAATCGGATCAAAATCATTCGACAAACTCGCAATCAAAGCCGACCTATCACATGATCGGATTGCTCGCTCGGCAGCATCGCTATTGCTACCAGGCAGCCGTTCGGATTTGTCCAACTCAGCATATGCCCATGCAGTCGAAACACCCACCGAGGGCTTAATTATTACAATGTCCAGTATAGGTGCGTCAGGTAAAGGCTCGACAATGTCGCCTCGCCCTCGCATCCGCACCGTGCCGCCGATGATAAACAACGCCGCATCCGAGCCGACTTTTGCGGCAAGCTCGCACATGTCATCGCGCGACAATTCACAGTTATATAACCGGTTTAGCGCTGCAATTGCCGATGCTGCATTTCCACTTCCCCCACCCAACCCGGCTTGCGCGGGAATGCGTTTTTTTAGTGCAAACTTAACGCCGCCGCGTATGCCTGTTTGTGCAAAAAACACTTCGCCCGCGCGACAAACAAGGTTGCTCTTATCAGCGGGCGCATCGCCTGCCTCCACGCGCACAGCAATTTCAAACTCATCAGCAGGACTTGCTTGCAGTTCATCGCTGAGGTCAATTACTTGAGCTATACTGTCAATGTCGTGGTAGCCATCCGGCCTTAGCCGCGACACATCCAGAGTAAGGTTGATCTTGGCGCGCGAGTGCAGCTTCACAGTCTCCATCGTGGGAATAGGCAAACGCATGAAATTAATACTTCTATTGCGCTAAGTGTACCAGGGAGCCGGTCGACTGTCAAATATTTGGCGAGTTTTGATGCATGTTTTGCGTGAGGGCCAAATTTGGAAGTTGGCCCTTACGTCTTTAAGATTGGCTTATGTTATAAAGGCTTGCGGCGCATCATTTGCTTGAGTTCTGTCACGTTGCCCGCGTTGGCTAGTGCCTCTTCTTCGGAAATATAGCCGGCCTTATAATATCTATCCAGACATTGATTCATCGTCTGCATTCCCCAATAGTCGCCTTCGATGATTGCCTGGTAGATTTGTCCGGCTCGGCCTTCTTCGATCAACTTAGTTATAGTCGGGTTTGCAACCATAATCTCTACGGCCCCGATTCGTCCGCCTCTGTCTATTCTTGGAACAAGCCTTTGTGACACAATGCCTTTTAGTGACACAGAAAGCCTCAAACAGACAATTGGCTTATCGTGTGGAGGAAACATATTCATGATACGGTCCATAGTTTCAGCCGCACTGCAAGTATGCACCGTCGAAAAAACAAGGTGGCCGGTTTCTGCTGCACCTAAAGCGACGTTCATTGTTTCGACGTCGCGCATCTCTCCAATGAGAATAACATCCGGGCTTTGACGCAAAACATATTTCAATGCATCAGTAAATGAATCCGTATCAATACCGACTTCGCGCTGATTGACAATAGACTGCTTGTCAGGATGGACAAACTCCAGCGGGTCCTCGACTGTAAAAATATTGCATCGGCGGTTGCGGTTTATCAAATCGATGATAGCAGCCAGTGTAGTCGATTTACCGCTACCGGTCGGCCCTGTGACCAATACCAAACCTTGGCGTAGCTCAGAAAATTTTGCGACAGACTCGGGCATACCGAGTTGTTCAATGCTATATACTTCCAGCGGGATAATTCTGAGTACCATTCCTATGGTTCCGCGCTGCATATAAACATTGACACGGAACCTAGCCAAGTCTTTTTCTTCAAGCGCAAAGTCCAATTCGTGTTTGCGCTCAAAACGGCTTATCTGCTCATTGGTCATTTCCCCGTAAGCCAATTTCTCCATATCTTCTGCCGTAAGCACCGGGTAATCACCAAGATTTGTTACTTTCCCATCCAGGCGCATCATAGGTGGGCTGCCCACCTTAAGAAAAATGTCCGATGCTCTGACCTTGGCTGCTATTGAGGCATATTCCCTGATATCTAGACTCATTTTTGCGATGTTAAAGACCCGATTTGCGATAGAACAATCCGGCCTATTACCTCCGTTTCGACAGATACAATGTAATGAAATAGACCGCAACCGCTGCAAGAATACCTACGCCTAATGCAAGCGTCAATCGCGCTCCTGTAGACATTGTTTTTCCACCGGTATGCTTTGATTCTATGGGTTGCGTAAGCGGCAAATCGAGCTTTTCAAACTTGTTGTCTTTCACTACTATTCGGTAGCGATAAGAGCTTGCCGCTTGGCTCAAGTGCACATTTACAAATTGATTTTCGAACTTTTTTAGGCCGTTGAATCGAAAGCTTTGCGGAACGATATAGCCTATCTCAATATATCTAAATCGCCTAAGTGCCGTAATAAACGGTTCCAGCGGCAAAGTGCCATTGGAATATCCTATAATTCTTTGGGCTTGCCAAGTGATGCTCGTTGTGGGGATTGAATTGGGGCCGCCGGACGGTTTTGTCTCACCCCTTGCGTTTGAAACGCTCCAATTGCCTAGTTTTGCGATTTTGTCCAGATCGGCTTGGGCTGTGGAAAGGTCAACAGATGTTGTGTAGTTGATGGAGCACATATCGTACGTCGAAAGCCCGCCCATGACCAACACCAGCACATCGGGCTGTCTGAAATCAGACTTTGCCGAGCAAGTCGCCATGGAGCATGCCATAAGAGAAGCGACTACAATGCTAAAAAGCACGAGTCGAACCTGCCCTCGCCTTGCTTCCAATCGAGGATAAATGTTTGTGTGGACAGGCAGTAGAGTCAATTTCGCCGCCCAAACTGAAGAATGATAGAATTTGGTGGAGCTGAGGGGACTCGAACCCCTGACATCCACACTGCCAGTGTGGTGTTCTCCCAGCTGAACTACAGCCCCACGTTGTCCCAGGCCGTATTATAGCATATTGGCTGTTTTGGGTGCAAGCATTACGCTACAATAGAACCAAGTCACATAAAAATAGATTTTGAACCCGTCATCTATGCTTCGATTGCATCAGTTCGATAGCCAGCAAGATCTAGCGCTATATGTTTATATCCAATGGCACGCAGGCGATGTAGCGCCAGATTGCGCGCATCAGGGGCAAGCAAAGCTTCCATATCTTCCGGCAGAAGCTCGATTCGCACTACATTGCAATGATGATATACACGACACTGACAAAAACCCATCTCGTGAAGAATCGACTCAGCGGCCTCTATCTGACCTAAAATCTCACGCGTCAGCTCGATACCATAGGGCACTCTTGATGCAAGGCAAGCGCGCGATGGTTGATTCCACGTGACAAGTCCCAGTTCTCGAGATATTTCGCGGATTCGCGTTTTGGTCAGCCCTAGTTCTTTGAGCGGACTGCGAATGTCCAACTCATCAGCAGTCTTTGAGTTATTACAGCAATCTGTGGAATCGCCCGCAGTTGAGCCGTCGAGGACAACTGAAATCCCATGCTTTTTTGCAACTACTGTCAATTCAGAAATCAAAGCCTCTTTGCAGTGGTTGCATCGCTGCGGGCTATTTAGTGAGACAGTTGGAATGGCTAATGCGTCAAGATTCGATCTGACCAACGTAAGGCCGAGTTTGTCGGCAAGCGCAACGGCATCATCAATATTCGGCCTTGGCACTAGGCATGAATCAACTAAAACACAAACAGCACGCTCGCCAAGTGCATCAGTGGCAGCTTTTGAAACGAGAGTGCTATCCACACCGCCGGAATATCCGATCACCGCTCCATCCATGTCGCGGAGTATCGAGACCAGTTTTTCGTAGTCCTGCATTTATGACCTCAAAACAAACGCCACAAGGCTTTGAGCCTTCGTGGCGCATTGCATTCTATCTCCATTGTTAATGCTAACGGGTAAAACTATAACCCAGCAATAATTACTTGTCAAATACCGCAGGATTACTCACAGCACAAAAGTAACAAAAACCTGTTGGTAAGACCAATTACTTTGTATTGATGGTAGGGACAGACATATGTCATTCGAAAAAGAGTTTGGCCTCGCGAAGCATAAGCTGGACGGGTCAAGAAATGCACGACAGGCGATTCTTGAAAGATTCAAGATCGAGACTGATTTTGCAGCCGATTTTGCTAAGATGCTCAACAATGAAGACTGGAAAAAGCTCATTGTAAAAGCCATCAAGCATGTGGATGATGCCATGGCAAAACCGAGCTTCGATTGCGTAAATGCGGTCGGCGAGGCCGAAGCGATGCTTGCGCCCATAGGCAAAGCTGCAAAGGGCTACACTATACATGTGTGTGGTCACGCACATATCGACATGAACTGGATGTGGAACTGGCCAGAGACCGTAAATGTCACACATGATACGTTCTTTACAATGGACCAGCTTATGGAAGAATTTCCGGAGTTCCACTTCTCGCAGAGTCAGGCTTCGACATATATTACAATGGAGCAGTATTGCCCTGAGATTTTTGAGCTGATAAAGAAGCGGGTGAAATCAGGCAACTGGGAAATTACTGCGAGTATGTGGGTGGAAGGTGACAAAAACATAGTATCTGGCGAGTCACTTTGCCGTCACCTGCTTTATACACGCAATTACATGAAAGAAAAGTTTGACCTTGATCCTGAGGACGTAAAAATCGACTGGTCTCCGGACACGTTCGGTCATGCTTATACATTGCCGTCAATATTGACGCATGGCGGCGTTAACAGATATTACTTCCACCGTGCAGCGCCGGATTATTGGCTATTTAAATGGCGCTCGCCGGATGGTTCTGAAATCTTTGCATTCAGAGACCAAGCAAAAAATGCGTATAACGGCCCCATTGACCCGGCGGAAATGTCTGAATTGTTGTGTGACTTTTCGGCTGAGACCGGCCTTAAGGATTATCTATTCGTCTATGGCGTAGGTGATCATGGAGGTGGGCCGACTCGAATAGATTTGCGCAAGCTTAGAGATATATGCGAATGGCCAATATTCCCAACCATCAAACAAAGCACTACGAATGCATTTTTCGATGCGGTAGAAAAAGCCAATCCGAAACTGCCTGTTGTGGATGCTGATCTCAACTTCACTTTCGAGGGATGTTACACGTCGCAAAGCAATATTAAGCGTGCGACACGTGTAAGTGAAATCATTCTCCCGGAAGCAGAAGTTATGGCTCTTGTTGCGGGCGAAGTTGTAAAAATGCCTTATCCATCCGACACCTTGCTTACGGCTTGGCGCAACACCCTTTTCAACCATTTCCATGACATACTGCCAGGATCCGGCGTTAAGGCAACCTATGAATACTCGCAAGGGCTATTCCAAGAAATTCAAGCAGTTGCAAGTACCATATCAAATCGCGCTTTACGCGCAATCAGCAAGGAAATTGACACGTCGTTTGCTGCGTCAGACTCCACATTTGGAGCGGGAGCAGGCAACGGATTTGGCGCCGGCGCAGGAATTGCTGGTCAGTCTCGCGGCATTACGTCATACAATGCAGGGGCTGACTCAGCAGAACCTATTATGATTTATAACCAAAAGCCTTGGGCGCGCACTGAGACTGTATTTGCCAAGATTTGGAATAAAAAGATTGATGACGACAATGTTGTTGTTAAAGATGCAAGTGGCAAACAGGTGCGTGGCCAGGTTTTAGAACGTGGTCACTGTTGGGGTCACAACTTTGCAACAATAGTGTTTGAGGCCGAAAACGTCCCAGCACTCGGTTATAAAGTATATTCAATAGACGATACATTTGAACCAGCGACAATAAAGGGCTTTGGCGCAAAAATTGACAAAAATCTGCCTGAAGGCACTGAGTCGCAAATAGCTGAGATTCGTGATTCGGGAGTAATGGAAAACGAGTTTCTGCGCGTAGAGTTGGACTTTGCTTCCGGCGCAATAAAGCATCTTATTGACAAAGAAACTGGCTTCGATTACGTTCCCGAGGGCAAGCTGCTTGGTGTTATCGAAGGCTACCGCGAAGCACACCATGGAATGACATCATGGAAAATAGGCCAGATCGTCGAGTGCAAGCCATTGACTGAGGGCGGCGTCCTGACAATCGCGGCATCCGGCCCGAACCGTGTCTCATTCAAAAGCGAGCATAAGTATAACAACTCGAATATCTGCGTTGAGATTGGGCTGAATGCAGGTTCGCGCATGGTAGACTTCAAGTTGAATATGCGCTGGGTAGAAATCGGCACGCCACAGACGGGCATACCAATGCTTCGTGCTGCATTTCCGATCAATGTTAAAAACGCCGAGCCGATTTACGAGATTCCATTTGGCTCGCAGAAACGCGTTCAGTCCAATCAAGAGATTCCTGCGCTAAAGTGGGCCGATCTATCTGATGAAAATTTCGGCATCACACTCGTTAACGACTCAAAATATGGCCATTCTTGTGTGGATAACACGCTGCGGCTGACTTTGATTCGTTCGAGCTATGACCCCGATCCACTTCCAGAGGTCAGTGATCATGAGATCAAATTTGCTATATCGACTCACAAAGGCGCATGTGACGTGTGTGCTGCGACTCGACTCGGTGAAGAGTTCAACTCGCCGATGCCAATAGTAAGCACAACTGTTCATGAAGGTAAACTGCCTGCAGAGAAGAGCTTTGCCGAGGTGCTGACTCCGAACGTGTTTGCATCTGCGATAAAGAAAGCTGAAGACGGCAATGGAGTCGTTATTCGACTCTTCGAGATGACCGGAAAGAACACGATCGCAAAAGTGCGTATTTCCGATCTGGTCAAAGAAAACTCAAAGGTCGTCGAGACTGATATTCTCGAACGCCCGGTCGAAAAAAATACCGCAAAAATGACCGGAGACACCGTCTGCGTGACCGTGCCCGCATATGGTCAAGCGACGGTAAAAATAGGCTGATATATTAAGGCAAGTTTAGTTATGCGGGGGAAATATTTCCCCCTCATAACTTTTGTAGGAGGTAAATAATATGCTGGCAAGCTTCTCCGTTATTCCCATTGGGGAAGGTGAAGAGCTAAAAGAGTTAATTGCGGACGTTTTGTCCATAGTTGATAAGTCTGGCATGCCATATAAGTTGGGGGCGATGCAGACGACTATAGAAGGCGAACCGGATAAAGTGATGGATCTCATTATGCAATGTCACCGCAGAGTGTTGGAGTTAGCTCCCCGCGTGCTCACAAGCATCACCATTGATGACCGCAAAGGCGCAGTTAATCGACTCGAGGGCAAGGTTTCCGATGTCGAGGATATTTTAGAAAGAAAGCTTTCTCATGAGTGATGTTCACGTTGGAAAACTATCCCCCAGCCGCATGCATGGGTTAATCGATGGTGCACTAGGACGACGTTCAAAGGACTTAATTGTCGGGCCGGGGCCTGGTCTTGACGCTGCCGTGCTCGATATTGGCGACGGCAGGGTAATGGCAATTGCCGAAGACCCCATTTTTCCTGCGATCGGTCTACCATTGGAAGTATTTGGGCAATTTACTGTTCACATTGGTGCAAGCGACGTTGCAGTAACTGGTATTCGTCCTCAGTTCATGACTTACACGCTGCTTTTGCCGCCTGGATTTCCCGAGTCGGAAACTCGCACAATCATCGAATCGATTTCAGATACTGCCGATGACATAGGCGTATCTATTGTCGGTGGACACACAGGTTGGTATGGAGCGCTTACAGTTCCGACAATTGGCGGTGTTACTGTGTGGGGCTTTGCGCCGTCATCAGATTGGATATCGCCGGGCGGCGCAAAAGACGGTGATGTGATACTTATGACAAAAGGCCCCGCCATCGAAGCATCCGCACTGCTTGCAGTGTTATACCGCAAAAAGCTCGGTGACACGATGACAACAGAAATGCTTGATAGGCTCTGTGAGCGCACCGATCAAATCACAGTTATAAAAGACGCACTGACTGCATTTGCTGCTGGCGGAGTTCACGCGATGCATGATGCAACAGAAGGCGGCGTGCTCGGCGGCTTATGGGAAATGTCCGCAGCATCCGGTCTAAAACCACATGTTGATTTCGATAATGTCTTGGTTCCTGACGACATTACAGAGCTTGCAGCAGCTCTAAATTACGACCCATGGGCAATTATAAGTGAAGGAACTCTATTGGCATCCGTTGAAGCGCAGTGCGTAGAAAAAGTCCGGTCGGCACTAAGCGATGTTAATATCGAAAGCTTTATATTGGGCCATTTTGACGCATCACTAAAAGATGGAATAGTACATCGCAATGGGATAGATCAGCCGCTTTCAGAACCCGGCATAGACCCGTTCTGGAATATATTCTTTGCCGATCAATCTTAAAAAAAACGCAAAGATGTGAGGACAACATGTTCTTGCATAATATAAACAATGGGCTAGGACAGATGTCCTCGCCCATTGTTTTTTAAGCGTGCTTCAAGCGCCTTAGCGCTTGTAGCTAATCTTCACGAACTGATGTGCCAGCGCGGGAATCGAGAGATTCAAAACCACATCGTCCCCGTTTTGTCGATAGGTTACGCCGTCAATCTTAACCGGCTTCGCTTTTAGACCTACGTCGGAGAGCTTGAAGCGAAACTCTTTGCACATTGGTTCGTTCATTACATTAAAACAATTTAGCACACACTGGCCGATACCCGGCAGTGAATGCGCATGCACAGTATCATCCAATCCGTAGAACTCGCCTTGAGTAAAGAATTTTTTGTTGGCGAGGTATGTTTTCATTGCAGCTTTCTGCGCGGCCCATATGGCCGGATCGGTTGACTTACCCCCTACCCCTAAATGCCGGCAGGTGCTCGCAAACCACCAGAACACTATTGCATTGGCATTGTCCTTGCGCAGATCAGTGTGCAAATACAATGGAATGTCATAAGCCATGCAAGAGTAAATCAGCGAAAATGCGCGATGATTTGCTATGTCCTCAATCGGCGTATTCATATACTCATTCGCCCAGACTTCGTCAACGCCATAGGGCTTTGCGAGCATGAAATATAGAGGAGTGTATCGAGGCGTGCCCGGACCTGTCATCGGGTCATGCAGCTCAATTGTTGCTTTTGGATATGCCTTATGGACTTCCTGGGTTATCTTTAAGATAGAATCGAGATGCTCCTGATGCGTCTGCGGAACCGAATGACCATGCGTAGGATCCCAGCAAGTGGCAAACCATGCACCGTCATAGTGCAGCATGTACGCTCCATCATGCAAAACTTTTTTGCTTCTCTCTATCTTTGCGTCAATATATGCCTTGCTACTGCAGCAAGCCTCATTGCTATGATCGCCATTAGGGCTGACCATTATTTTATTAGGAGCAGGGAAAGCATTGCCATCAGCCCACGGCGCAAGCGGCGCATGCAGAGCTAACTCAAAACCGTATTCATCTTTAAGCCATTTGGCAAAATCGGTCTGCTCACCAAGCCTACTGGTTGCCCATACGCCGGAAGCAAAAGCCGTGTCCCATCCCGGATCGAGATACAAAGCCTCGCAGCCCAGATCCTTTCCTTTGTCCGCCTCAATCTTCATGTCGGCTCGGCGGAAGTATTTCTCGCGATTCTCACCGGAATCGCCCGTGCCGTCTTTCCAGAGCGGGTTGTCGTAAAGCTCATTCCAATGCACCGGCGGATTGTAGTTCTTGGGCAGACGATGGCCCATTCTCTGCGCAAAGCGCCGATGAGCATAATATCCATTCTTCCAATTGCCATCAAGCACTTGATAGCGAGTGATACCGAAAGTAAAGCTTGTGCCTGGTTTGAGGGATGCCGCACGATCAGGGTCTCCGGCTTTCCACCTGCCTGCTCCACCAAATCGCAGAACTTTAGCGTCGCCTTCACCGGTTGGCTCAAGCAAAGCCCATTCTAGTGAATCCGGATTGTATTTTGATATGAGCAGAGTATTGTTGCCTTTATACCAAGCCCATGCTTCAGCGCCCCATATAGTGCTGTCTTTTCTATCATAAAATGGGTTTCGTGACGTGCTGTACCAGCTTTTCTTTGTAGTCAGGTCTTGGATTGTGTAATCACACAGCTCGCCAGTTTCAGGATGGTATCTGTATGGAATATTGCAGACACGACTGTCCGTAAGGCTGTTTTTGTCGCCGATCTTTTTTGAAAACCCGCAATAAAAGCCGGATGTGTCTAGCAAAGCATCGCCGGTGTTGGATATTCTTACTGTCTCAATAATAGTGTTCGGCTCATTGGCCGGAACAATATAAGTGACGTTTAGTTTTAGTGCACCGCGTCCAGCTGCAAATGCGACCGAATAACTTCCATCGGCTTTCTTGCTTACAGCCGGTTTGCCGTAAAGGATCGGCGCTTTTGCGCCCGACCATGAATAGTCGGCGTCGGCGTATGCACGCTTGGTTTTGACATCCACCATGCTTTTGGGATTGAGACCATTGGCAGTATCAATAACCAACTCAAGTCTTCCATTTTTAATTTTCACTGAATTAGTCTTTGCATTCTGGCTTACTATTGGTGCTGCATCCACTCCCACTGTCATGGAACCAAACACCAATAGAGAAGTACAAATCATCGTTGCCTTTAACGCCTGTATCACAGACAATCCTCCTAATACCAAAACTATTGTTTTGTGCACTATAAATAATGGACGCACGATTCGTAGCCTATTGCTAAACGTACTGATGAGCATACATAATTCGTTGGGCTGCGTCAACATGCTGACTAAGACTTGTTGTAATCTTGCAGGCTGCGCACCGTAGCACCATGATCTCGAACCACTTTAAGTCCGTGCAAGGTTGCTCTTGCGCCGGCAATGGTAGTAATAATTGGAATCCCGCCTGCGACGATTGCGCTTCTTATCCGAATTTCATGCTCTCGCGGCTTCTTGCCACTAGGTGTGTTGATAATTAGCGATATCTCGCCGTTCTTAATAAAGTCTCTGGCATCGGGACGACCTTCCCCGATCTTTGATACGATTTTTGTTTCGATGCCAGATTGCTTGAGAGCGGCTGCTGTGCCGCTTGTGGCCACAATATCGAACCCTAACTCGACGAGTTCTCTCGCAATTTCGACGATATCAGCTTTTTGTCCATCAGAAACACTGAGAAAAACCGTGCCAGACTGCGGCAAGTTTTGTCCGGCGGCTATCTGAGCTTTTATATAGGCATTGCCAAAACTCATATCGACCCCCATAACTTCACCGGTCGATTTCATATCTGGCCCCAGCACAACATCTACGCCCGGGAATCTGACAAATGGGAAAACCGCTTCTTTGACGGACACATGCTTTGGCACGATCTCTTCGGTTATGCCTTGCTCGGCAAGGGATCGTCCTAACATAATCTTTGCGGCCGCCTTTGCCCATGCCACGCCTGTGGCCTTGCTGACAAACGGGACTGTGCGTGATGCGCGCGGGTTTACTTCGAGTATATAAACACGGCCATCTCTAACTGCAAAATGCACATTCATCAGCCCCCGAATTTCAAGCTCTTTTGCCAACAAATAGGTTTGATGCTTTATTTCGGTAACTATCTTATCTGCAAGGCTGTAGGGCGGCATAGAGCAAGCGCTGTCGCCAGAATTGACTCCTGCTTGTTCGATGTGCTCCATAACACCGCAGACGAGAGTGGTTTCGCCGTCAGAGATGGCATCGACGCCGATTTCGACGGCATCGTCAAGGAACTTATCGATTAGTATCGGACGATCTGACGAGACATTTGCTGTCTTTTCGATGAATGCAGACATGTCCTGGTCATCATATACAATCTCCATTGCCCGACCACCAGAAGCGTAACTCGGTCTTGCAAGCACGGGATACCTGATCCTTGCGGCTTTCTTTGTTGCCTCGTCAATGGATGCGGCTGTATCATTATCTGCTTGAAGAAGCCCAAGCTTCTTTACAAGCTGACAAAATAGCTTTCGGTCTTGGGTTCGATGGATACTCTCGAGAGACGTGCCCAAAATCTTAACACCCTCTTTTGCGAGCAGAACGCTCAAATTCAGAGGTGTATGTCCGCCAAGCTGAGATATAATACTCATAGGCTTTTCGCGATCAATTATGTTTAGCACATCCTCGCGAGTAAGTGGCTCAAGATAGAGCTTGTCGGATGTAGCGAAGTCTGTTGAGACAGTCGTGGGGTTGCAGTTGACTATTATGCTCTCATAG
>JAEWSK010000280.1 GCA_023398345.1 Armatimonadota bacterium
TAGGCGATTGCGGCAACTAGTATAGCTAAAATCGCAAACGATGGGATCAGATACCGGCTCTGCTGCGTGAGCACAAACCATATCGCGAGTTGTGCGAGAAAAAACAGCGCCAGTCCAATAAGTTTGCGTTGTTTTGGCGCGAAAAATATCAGTGGCACTGCAACAAGCAGTATAGGCCCGACATACAGCCAAGGCTGGCCGCTGTCGCAAAATTCCGTCCAATGAAAAGTCAGATCGTATGGCAGCATCAAAAAGTGCCACACCCCATGACCTATCCCAAACAGAGCTTGACTTGCCGCATAGCCATTCGCAAGCTCGGCGCTCCATCCGCGCCCTCCAAATATCGAATAAAAAAACGGATAGACCGGGTTTGCAGTGTATATCAGCGTTTTCAAATACCAAGGTGAGCAAGTCAGCAGTGCAATTCCCACAAACATCAGCCCGCGCTTCCATTCGATCCGCCTATCTGTCGTGAAACGGTCAAAAATAAGCCATATCGCAATCAGCAGAATCAGCGACAGGCCAGTCATTTTGGTCGATGCGGCAAACCCCGCGGCAATTGCGCAGCCGACGAGTGAGCGGCGGTCGGAATTATCAAAATAATCGAAAAGGAAGTTGACAGCAATCACTGTATAAAGTGCAGTGGCGAGGTCGATATATGCACTTGTCGCCTCCCAAAGCACTATAGGCATGCTAACGAGCACAAGTGCGGCGAGCGGCGCAGCTTTTTGCGAAAAATGCTTGCGAGTAAGCATTACGGCTGCAAGAACGAGCAGCACGCCGTAGAGATAGTGAACCATCTTTGCTCCCGCCGGATTGTCGAATGACAGCGCGGGAGTATAGAGCATTTCGACAAGAAACGGAAAGTTAGAGTGAGAAGCGAAGTTTATATAATAAAACCCGCCGTGCTGCAAATATAGCTTGGGTATCGCAAGGTGATATGCCAGAGAGTCCCAGTCATCGCCCGACGGTGGAGCCATTGCGGGGATCAGCACAGTAATTGCAAGACAAATAAATAAAATCACCCATATAATGATCTTGGCGCTCGGAAGTTGCTTGTCTTTGAACCAATTTTTAAGCGACTTGGCCAAGTCGCATGCAGCAATCGGCAGACCCAGAAGCCCGGCCAGGCAGAAACATACGATATGGACTGCATTGAGGCAATGAGTCGCCGCCATCGCAAAGCAGACGAGAGACAAAATGCCTAAGCCCATTGCCGTATCAAGCACGTATCGGTCTAATGACGGCTCCTTGCTGCCGCGCCATTGCGAGCGAGCTGCCCAGCCAAGCCCGTATCCCGCCAATGCCATCACAAACAACCAGATTATACTCGCGAACCCCATATTTACTGGCTACGCTTTCTTTAGCGGGATGAGTTCGTTATTTACACTGACTTTGCCCGCATCCAACTCAATTTCGACTTTTCGGACGAATCGCGCGTGGTGGCCGGAGTGCAATATTACCGTGTTGCCGACACGTTCCGGCGGATCGGTTATTGTGTGAGTGTGCCCGCCGAGTATGACATCGATGCCCTCGACCTGTTCGGCAAGCTCAATGTCGCGCTTTAAGCCGATATGCGTAAGCGCAATCACCAAGTCGTATTCAGAGCGCAGTGTCGGCACGATTTTATTTGCAGTTTCGATTGGGTCTGTAAAATAAGTGCTTGAAACTTTCCTTACAAACATTTTCTCAGTTATGCATGGCACTGAAAGTCCGAGTATTGCGATTTTTATAGAATTGATATGAAATCTCATGGACGCCAAGACTCCGGCTGTAAATTGCGCAGAGGAGAATCTTTCGCCGTCCGTGTCTGCTTTGCACAGATTTGCCGACACTATTGGGAATTTCGCGCGAGCTAACTTGGCTTTGATGCCGCTTTGTAGGAAGTGAAATTCGCGGTTGCCCATGCACATTGCGTCGTATGGAACCGAGTTCATGAGATCATGGATCGGCTCGCCGCCGTGCCGCCAATATATGTTACCGGCCCATATCGCATCGCCGGAATCGAGCATGAGGCTGTCTGGATGCGAATCTTTTAGGCTACGAAGCTGGGCGGCATTGTCTGTTGTGAGCTTGTTGTGCAGGTCGGACGTGTGAAATACTGTAATTCGTGCCATCAGGCTACGGCCCCCGGCCCCGCCTTTCCATCTTGTTCGCGGCGAAGTTCCATCAAAAAGCTCTCGACTGCTGTGTCCCATTCACCGCGAGCTTTAAGGATTGCCTCGATTATCTCGCGCACTGCCCCGTGGCCGCCGCCGCGATGCGTAACAATATCGGCACGAACCTTTGCTTCGTCCACGGCATTTGCGACTGCAATAGATACGCCTGCTCGGTCGAACGCGGGCAAATCGTTAAGGTCATCGCCCATATAGGCGATTTCGCCGATTTCGACGCCGTGCCGAGCGGCAAGTGCATCGATTGCATCGGATTTATACCGCGCACCTTGATACACCTCGGTTACGCCGAGCGATTCAGCTCTGTCTATTACGGCTTTGGACGTATTGCCCGTCACCCATGCGATTTTTAACCCGGCGTTGATTGCAAGGCGTATGCCGAGGCCGTCGTAGACGTTGAAAAACTTCACCTGCTGGCCGTCAAGAAAGACCATCTCGCCTTCAGTAAGTGTGCCGTCCACATCCATCGCAAGGAGCTTAATGCCGGCAAGTTTTTCATTCATCAAACAATCCCCGCTGCGACCAAATCTTTAAGCATCAACATGCCCACCGGCTTGCCGTCCTCGACAACCGGCATTTCACCGATTTGTTTGGGCGGGCCTTCCATTTTGCGCAGCCCCTCAGTTGCGAGCCTATCGGGAGATATTGTGCGCGGATTGGCCACCATTACTTCTGATGCGAGCTTTCCGAGAGCCTTTTCGTCGGCGAGCAGCGCGCGGCGGACATCGCCGTCCGTTATAATGCCCAGCAGCATGCCATTATTATCTATTACGCATGCCGCGCCTGCCCCGGCGCGCGTAATGACAAATAGCACATCGCGCAAAATCACGTCCGACTTTACCAATGCCAGTCCATCGCCTGCGCGCATTATGTCGTTTACTTTCAGCAGCAGCTTGCGACCGAGTGCTCCGCCGGGATGAAACAGTGCGTAGTCCTCGCTTGTAAATCGCCTCGCTTCCATTACCGCCAGAGCCAGCGCGTCGCCGAGAGCGAGTTGAACTGTTGTTGATGTAGTGGGAGCAAGACCCAGCGGGCATGCTTCACATTCGACTGATGCGTCGAGTACGACGTCTGCATATTTGCCCAGCGTGGATTCGGCTCTGCCTACCATTGCAATGAGTTTTGCGCCGATGCGGCCTATTGCGGGCAGTATGTTTGCTATTTCTTCAGACTCACCACTGTTTGAAAGCGCCAGCACGACGTCTGTTTGTGTGACCATTCCCAAGTCACCGTGTATTCCCTCGGCTGGGTGTAAAAACAGCGACGGAGTGCCCGTGCTGCAAAACGTTGCTGCAATTTTGCGGCCCACTGCGCCGGACTTGCCCATTCCCGTGACGATAAGCCGACCTTTGCATGCGAGGATAAGTTCCACCGCTCTGCCAAAAGAATCGTCTATGCGCTCGCACAGCGCGAGCACCGCCTCACTCTCATTTTTGAGAGTAGTGATTGCGCGGTCAAATGCCCTCTGCTTATCCGATTCGCTAAAATTTTGTGGAGTCATATCACCAAGATTATAGCAGAGAACGCGCGGCAAGTCATCGTCATAT
>JAEWSK010000299.1 GCA_023398345.1 Armatimonadota bacterium
CGCCAGTGACGGGTGAGGTTGTCAGCAGAAATGTAAATCCAGGTCAGTATGTGCAGCCGGGACAGGCGCTGATGGCAGTCGTTCCATTGACAGACGTGTGGGTGACTGCAAATTTCAAGGAGACACAGATACGCAATATGAAGCCGGGTCAGCGTGCAGTTATAAAAGTCGATACATACCCCGGTTTGAGCTTTCGCGGCAGGGTGAAGGGAATTGGAGCAGCAAGTGGTGAAAAACTTAGTCTGCTTCCGCCGGAAAATGCCACAGGCAATTTTGTTAAAGTGGTGCAGCGAATTCCCGTGAGAATTCTAATTGATCGGCCAATACCAAAAGGAATCGTGCTCCGACCCGGTCAGAATGTCGTTGCGACGGTCTATGTGAGGTGAGCTTTAATGGAAGCGCCGATAAGCAATCAACCTGAGGAGGGATGGTGTCCTGTCGGCACACCGGGCATTGTTGCAACGGCGGTAATGCTGGCCACTTTTATGGAAGTGCTGGACACAACTGTAGTAAACGTGTCTTTGCGCCATATTGCCGGAAGTCTGGCGGGAGGTATTGAAGAGAGCACGTGGGTGCTGACGTCTTACCTCGTCTCAAACGCGATTGTGCTCCCGGCGACAGGCTGGCTCAGTTCGATATTTGGTCGCAAGCGATATTATATGGTGTCGGTAGTGATCTTCATAGTTGCCTCATTTTTGTGTGGCCTCGCGCATTCGCTGACCGCATTGGTTGTTTTTAGAGTCATTCAGGGTTTGGGTGGCGGTGCTCTGCAACCCATTTCGCAGGCGGTTTTGTTGGAATGCTACCCTCGCAGGCAGCGAGGAATAGGCATGGCGATTTTTGGCGTAGGAGTTGTCTTTGCGCCAATTATCGGCCCGACTTTGGGAGGATGGTTGACCGACAACTACTCATGGCGCTGGATTTTTTATATAAATGTCCCCATAGGCTTAATCGCGCTTGCGATGTCGAAGATATACGTCGTTGACCCTCCGTATTTGCGCCGTGGGGTGGGGCGCATGGACTATATCGGCCTAGGGCTGCTCGCGCTGGGCATCGGTGCGCTCCAAGTAGTTCTCGACATGGGCCAGCGGCGTGATTGGTTTCAAACTGCGTGGATTGCGCAACTGGCGCTGGTGTCGGTGGTAAGCTTGATTGCATTGTTGATTTGGGAGTTGAATGTACGGCATCCGATTATCGATCTGCGTATTTTTGCTGTTAAAAATTATGCGGCAGGGGTTGCATTAATATTTATGGTCGGTGTTGCGCTTTACGCATCAGGTGTGCTGCAGCCGCTGTTTTTGCAATCGCTGCTCGGATATACGGCGATGTTGAGCGGGTTAGCGATGTCGCCGGGTGGTTTCGGCACTCTAGTATTCATGCCGGTTGTAGGCGGGTTGGTTGGTAAAATTGATCCGAGATATTTGATTGTGTGCGGTTTTTTGCTTGCAGCCGTCGCGCTATTCAAAATGTCTGACTACACATTGAGTATGGGCTTTTGGCAAGTATCGTATCCACGCATATATCTTGGGGTGGGACTGGCGTTTCTATTTGTGCCGTTGGCGACTGCATCGTTTGCATTTGTGCCCGATGACAAGACCGGCAATGCCACGGGCATATTCAATCTAGTGCGCAATATTGGCGGCAGCTTCGGCATAGCCGCTGCAACCACAATGCTCGCAACCCGTGCGCAATTTCACCAATTTCGACTCGTAGGTAATGTGACGCCTCTTAGCCCGGGCTACTTGCATTGGCACGAGACGACCGTTTCGGGCCTAATCTCAGCCGGTCATCCCCCAAGTGCTGCAGAGAGTCTTGCACTTGGACTTGCGTATAAGAGTGTTATAGAGCAAGCGACTTGGATGTCTTTCGTAGATGCGTTTTGGCTGTCGGGTGTGGCAATGCTTGTTCTTATTCCATTGGTGTTTGTGTTGCGAAAGCCGCCACGGTAGCAAAGACAGCGTTATCGGTGATTGACCGATGGCGTCATAAGGTGATAGAATTAAACATCAGATATTGGCACTGTCCAGCGGCCGGGTTCCGTTTTGGGGGACTCAGGCCGTTTTTGATGTGCTTTACAAGGACACTATGAGCAACACCCAACAAACAGATGCAATCGCGATCCAATCTAGCGACGTCAGAGCCGACATGCGCAACGTGGCAATTATCGCTCATGTCGATCACGGCAAAACCACTCTTGTTGACGTCATTTTGCGCCAGAGCGGCACGTTTCGCAGCAATCAAGTCATTGCCGAACGTGTAATGGATTCCAACGACTTAGAACGCGAGAAGGGGATCACGATTCTGTCCAAGGTCACGGCAGTCCGCTATGGTGACGTGAAGATCAACATAGTCGATACGCCCGGCCACTCCGACTTCGGCGGTGAGGTTGAGAGGGTGCTAAGGTCAGTTGACGGCGTTCTTCTCCTTGTCGATGCATGCGAGGGGCCGATGCCCCAGACACGGTTTGTGCTCAAGAAGGCGTTGGGGCTTAAGCTAAAGCCGATTGTTGTGGTGAACAAAATAGACCGTCCCGGCTCGCGGCCTTGGGAAGTTATTGATGAGGTGCTCGAGCTGTTTATGGAACTCGGTTGCGATGCCGATCAGCTCGATTTTCCGTATATATTTGCATCGGGGACCGAGGGTTTTGCGACTGTTGACCCGGATAAGAAAACCAGCGACATTGATGCGCTGTTTAAGATGATTTTAGACTACGTTCCCGCGCCAAAGGCCGAACTCAACAGGCCGTTCCAACTTCAGGTTACAAGCCTCGATTATGACGATCACCTTGGTCGCCTGTTCGGTGGAAAGATACTCCGAGGAACTGTTAAGCGCGGTGAGACGGTTGCAATTATTAAGCGCGACGGTTCGCAAGACACATTTTCTGTTACTCGAGTTTATATATATGAGGGGCTTAAGCGCATTGAAGTTGAGGATGCGTCGGCGGGTGAAATCGTTCTTCTTGCCGGCTATGGCGAAGTTCACATCGGAGAAACTATAGCCGATGTTGACGTGCCCGAAGCGCTCGAACTGATTCATGTCGATGAGCCAACCGTCTCGATGGACTTTATTGTAAACAATGGGCCGTGGGCAGGTCGAAGCGGCAAGCAAGTGACGGTGCGCAATATTTCCGCTCGATTGCATAGAGAAGTAAAAACAAATATTAGCCTTCGAGTCGAGTCGACCGGCAGCCCGGATTCACTTAATGTGTCCGGTCGAGGCGAACTTCAGCTTGCGATTTTGCTTGAGACTATGCGACGCGAGGGCTTTGAAGTCTGCGTCAGCAAACCTAAGGTCATTACAAAAACAATAGATCATGTTCTCTGTGAGCCGATTGAAGAAGTCACAATTGACGTAACCGACGATTCAGTTGGTACGATTATTCAGGAACTCGCGGCGCGCAAGGGCGATCTCAAGTCAATGAGCAAGGATGATGCTGGTATGAACCGGCTGATTTTTGAAGTCCCGACTCGTAGCTTGATCGGATTCCGCACGGACTTTTTAACCCTTACAAAAGGTCTTGGGCTGATGTCGCGAATTTTCCAAGAATACGGCCCATACCGCGGCGATATAGATATACGAAATAAAGGCAGTCTTATCTCAAAAGAGACAGGGCCTGCGACTGCCTATGCTATCGCACCACTTCAGGATAGGTCTACTTTGTTCGTCTCGCCTGGCGATGACGTATATGAGGGCCAAGTTGTGGGCGAGAATTCCCGCTCTGATGATATGGTCGTAAACATAACAAAGACAAAAAAGCAGACTAACATGCGATCATCGACCGAAGACGCCACAGTGATGATATCACCGCCGAGGCAGTTTACGCTTGAGCAGGCGCTGTCGTTTATCGGCGATGACGAGCTGCTTGAAGTTACACCTGACGCGCTTCGTTTTCGTAAAAAGACACTGTCCTCTCTTGATAGGCGACTTCAGGATAGGCGAAATAAATAACGTTTTTTAGTATAATATTGTTGAGCAAGCAGAGCGCCTCGGTTCAAAGGCGCTTTGTTTACGTACAGCATGACAT
>JAEWSK010000123.1 GCA_023398345.1 Armatimonadota bacterium
CGAGTGTGCTGCGTTGCAGTGGCATATAAAAACTTCCCTACCGTCGAATGGACTCTTTACTTTAGAAACACGTCAAAAATTGACACGCCAATTATCGAAAATGTTTTGGCACTCGATACAACCTTTACCCGCGGCGAGTCAGGTGAGTTTCTGCTGCACCATTTCAGAGGCACACCATGCACGGCGGCAGATTATGAGCCATTTGAAACCGCGCTCGGTCCGGGTGCGACAAAAAAAATCGCAGCCGCAGGCGGCAGACCTACCAGTTCCGATATGTCCTATTTCAACATAGAGTGGGCTGGAGCCGGAGCGATATTGGCAGTCGGCTGGCCGGGGCAGTGGAGTTCGGAATTTGTCCGTGACTCAGCAAAGAATCTAACAGTAAAGGCCGGTCAAGAACTGACTCATTTCAAGCTGCTGCCGGGCGAGCAAGTTCGTTCGCCGCTTATGGTAGTGCAGTTCTACAAGGGCGACTGGATCGATGCACAAAATGTTTGGCGACAATGGATGCTGGCGCACAACATGCCTAGACCGGGTGGAAAATTGCCTCCGCCTGAGTTGGCGGCATGCAGTTCGCATCAGTTTGGTGAGATGATCTATGCCAACACCGAAAATCAAAAACAGTTCATCGACGGATATGTAGACAACAAGTTCCCGCTGGACTTCTGGTGGATGGACGCCGGTTGGTATCCTTACGACGCAAAGTTTCATGAGTGGGGATGGCCCAACACCGGAACATGGGAAGTAGATCAAGCGAGATTTCCCGGTGGATTCAGGCCGATTACAGACCATGGGCGAGCGCGAGGCGTAAAGTCCATCGTATGGTTTGAGCCTGAAAGAGTAACAAACGGGACTTGGCTATATACAAAGCATCCTGAGTGGCTGCTTACAAATCCAAATGAGCCGAACGGCCAGAAGTTGCTGAATCTCGGCAACAAAGAGGCATGGACGTGGCTTACGAATCATATCAACAATATGATTACGAAAGAGGGCATCGACCTCTACCGCCAGGACTTCAACATAGATCCGCTTGTTTTCTGGCGAAATGCCGATGCTACCGACCGTCAGGGCATCACTGAAATTCGTTACTGCGAGGGCTATCTGGCCTATTGGGACGCGCTTCGTAAGCAACATCCAAATATGCTTATCGACTCATGCGCCTCCGGTGGACGGCGAAATGACATCGAGACTTTGCGAAGGTCGGTGCCGCTTTTGCGCAGTGACTTCTTAATCGAGCCGACAAGTCAGCAGTGCCATACATACGGCATCGCTTTCTGGTATCCGTTCTATGGAACCGGCGCAGGCGTGATCGATGCGTATAATATTCGAAGTCAAGTTTGCCCGCACTTCACGGCATGCTTTGATATGCGCAACAAAGACCTCGATTATAACCTGGCGCTTAAGCTGATAAATCAGTGGAAGACCGAGCTTGCGCCCAACTATGTCGGCGACTATTATCCGTTAACGGCATACAGCCTTGAAAAGAATGTCTGGATGGCCTGGCAGTGGAATCGGCCAAAAGAAGGCAAAGGCGCTTTGCAGGTCTTCCGTCGAGATAATGCCGAGCAAGAGAGCATAACTCTCAAGCTGCGAGGACTTAATCCTATCGCAAATTACGCGATAAAAGACCTCGACGCGGGCAGCCTGGGTAAGTTCACGGGCAAGGAGTTGATGGGAAAGGGACTCACAGTCACTTTAAAATCCAAGCCCAGCGCGGCGATTATCGTCTACTCCAAAACCAAATAGCTTACAAATAAAAAACTCGGGCCGGATTTTTATAATCCGGCCCGAATTAAGCATAAAGCAAAACCGATATGCTACCCGCGCACAGCCTTTATCCAAGAAATAACCTCAGCCGTCTTTGCGCTGATTGCAGCAAAATTGCCAGCATCGACAAGATCCTTCTTCACAAGATCAGAGCCCATGCCCACAGCACTAACACCGGCTTTAAACCATGTGTCGATGCTCTCTTTTGTCGCACAAACGCCTCCAGTCGGCATTATGCGAGTCCACGGCATCGGACCAAGCACGGACTTCACAAACTTCGGTCCGCCCACGCAGTCGCCCGGAAATACTTTCACCAGTTCGACTCCCAGTTCCTCGGCCTCACCTATCTCTGAAGCGCTGCCGCAACCGGGGCTGTAGGGAATTTTCCTTCGGTTGCATGTTTTGGCAACTTCTGGATTCAATATCGGCCCAACGACAAAGTTTGCGCCGCTCGATATATACAGCGCGGCAGTCGCGGGATCTACAATCGAACCCACGCCAAGTATTACAGACGGATTTGCCTTCGAGTAGTGCAGCACCAAATCCGAAAACACTCGATACGCATTGTCTCCGCGATTGGTAAACTCGATAACTCGAGCGCCGCCAGCTACGCATGCGTCTACTATTTTTTTTGCAGTGTCCAAATCTGAGTTATAAAATACGGGCACAACCCCTATTTCAAGTATCTCATTTAAAACTTCAAGCCTACTAAAGCGAGCCATTTTATAAATCTCCTTAAAAAATAGCCAAGAGCACAATATCAGCGTGAAACGCGGCCGGACGCATCACCGCTCATCAGCTTCTCAACATCCGCGATCTTTACAAGGTTGAAATCGCCCACTATCGAATGCTTCAGACAAGATGCGGACACTGCAAACTCAATAGCACTCTGGTAGTCTTCGCCATAAGTTCGCAGTCCATAGATGAGCCCGCCGCCAAATGCGTCACCACCGCCGACACGGTCTACAATAAATGCTATGTCATACTTCTTTGCGACATACATATTGCCGCCATTATATAGCACGCCCGACCAAGTGTTGTGAGTAGCGGATACTGAACCTCGCAGCGTGATGGCAATTGTCTTTAGTCTTGGGAATTTCTTAATAAGCTCTTCGCACACATATTTATACGCCCCGGCGTCTACTTTGCCGGCAGTCACATCAACTTCGGGAGCCTTTATTCCAAAAACCTTATCGGCGTCCTCTTCGTTGCCGATAGCAACGTCACAGTACTGGGTCAATTCGGGCATCACTTCCGACGCGGTCTTGCCCCATTTCCAAAGATTCTTGCGGAAGTTCATGTCGCAAGAGATAGTCAGCCCCATGTCTCTGGCAATCTTAATGGCTTCAAGACATGCAGCCGTCGCGCCTTCGGACACTGCCGGAGTTATGCCTGTCCAATGGAACCAGTCAGCATCGGCAAAAACACTCTTCCAATCGACCATGCCCGGTTCTATTGACGAAAGGGATGAGTTTGCGCGGTCATAGACGACCTTGCTGCCTCTCTGGGCTGCACCCATCTCAAGGAAGTATATGCCGAGTCTGTCGCCACCACGAATTATCTTGGAAGTGCCGACGCCAATCTGCTGTATAAATTGAATGCACGCATCGCCAATATCATTATTTGGCAGTCGCGTTACAAAGTCGACCGGCACACCGTAGTTCGCAAGAGATACGGCCACGTTGGCCTCGCC
>JAEWSK010000087.1 GCA_023398345.1 Armatimonadota bacterium
GCGTAGAAATAGATCGGCTGCGCCCTATTGCCAAGGACACAAAGTAAGTAGATCAACACCAACACACTTTCGGCCAGCAAACGAATGTAATTCAATTATAGTCGGGGGGTATTGTGAGCCTGAGAAGTGTTTAAAGGATCGGGCCAAATTGGGCGATTTGGATTGCGAGGAAGCTTTGCGGTCAGTTATCGCGGATTGCATTAAAATCCAAGATGAGATCGACTGTGTAGTTAGTAAAAACAAGCCGTGGCAAAAAGCGGCGGTGTGAGCAAATAAAACTCACACCGCCAGTGCGGAGTTGTAACCCCGCTGCGCCGGTAAATTGCCGACGCCTCTGCTTACCCCGCGGGAGGCTATTGCCGCGGAGTAATGTCGGAAGCTCGTCTTGCCCGAATTACTCGACACCGATTGCCTTTGGCATCAAGCTCGCTGGTCGAAATGCCTGTAGCCGAGACAAATGCGCCGATGGCAGGCAGACTGCTTGCTGACGGGACTCGGACCTTCACCCCCACCCCTGAACCGTCATCTAAGACGAAGTATTTATTGGAGGAAGTCCCAATCTCTTTAACTGTCCCCCAAGTTCTTATTAACAGGCCGGTGTTGGATAGTCCGTTACCTTGAAATACGCCGGACGTCCAGCCGGAAATCCCACCGCCGCCGACCATTAAATTTGGCATCCCAAACGGCCCCAGTGCCTTTGACACTGCAAGCAAGCCCGAGACTGTCGCGTTAATAAGTTGACGCTCGTCATTTAGCGTCGTCACTGTGCCGGTTACATTGACAATTTGCCCCTCGATGACAGTCGGATTTGACATTATTACTTTCATGCCGCTGACTCGGTTAATATCCTCAATATAGAAGCCGTCGCTAAATACGGCGCTGACTACAACACCGGATATTTCAGCTATTACACCGTTTTCAAGGTTCTTTGCGCCTGCGATATCGACCGGCGGGTCTTCGTCTTGAAACGCGCCGACATTCTCACCGGACTCCAGTCTCAACGGCGAACCCGCTTGCAAAACATAGTTGCAAGTAGACGGATCTACAAACAGCGGATCTAGCGCGAAGTTGGTAGTCGTCGGGCATGGGTCGGTCGGGAGCCCGTCAACAGTCGGATCGGCGATGCCAACAAACTCACTTGCAACCACCGGCCAGAAATCACTTTGAGTGATATAACACAACGGGTAGAGCACAACTTGGGCTGTCGGGCTATTACCCCATATTTCTTGGCCAAACGTCGCTGTGTTGTCTGCCATTATAGTTAAATTCATATAAAAGTCGGAGTCGGTAAACCATAGCCCGCCGCCTTGACTCGCTGGCCCCACTGCAGTGTTGCTGACTATCGTGTCCTTCTCGAAAACAGCCCATGAATTCTGATCGAGATATACACCGCCGCCATAGCCCGAAGAGGCGGGAATCGACGCAGTGTTTGGACTGGTCTGACAACCGATCAAATTTTCCACAAATATCGGGCTGGATTCGCGCGACGCCGCACCGCCGCCATAGTAAGCGTCATTGCCTTCGATGATATTGGCAAATATCAGCGGACTGCCTTGTTCCGTATATATGCCTCCGCCGTAACCGGCATAGGAGAGCAAGCCTGTCGCGATGTTATCGCTAATTGTAGTGTCGCCCGTAAGGACGTTGCCGGGAGGCGGGCCGATGCCGTCGCCGACCATGCCGAACGACTTATAGAAATACACACCGCCGCCAAGCGCCGCTATGTTTTCTTCGATGCGGTTGGAAGATATATTTGCAGACTCTTTATAGACACTCACGCCGCCGCCGATTTCGGCTTCGCCATTAGTTACATAAAAACCATCGAGTGTCGGCGCGAGGGAGTCATACTGCGTCTTTACCGTGCCGGTCAGGTAGCGATCCTGCGGCAAATGGGCGATTACGACAGTTGACCACAGCGCAGTGCCGTTGATTTCTGAAACGTT
This sequence comes from Armatimonadota bacterium, assembly GCA_023398345.1. Lineage (GTDB taxonomy): Bacteria > Armatimonadota > UBA5829 > UBA5829 > UBA5829 > DTKD01. Next base: position 1,944 of record JAEWSK010000087.1, read on the forward strand.
TGTAAGCGGCGTGCGGCCTGAAAGCACATCGGGATTTACCGACGGCGGTGGCTCGGTTCCGTCAAAACCGCCGTAGACTTGCACGCCATGCCAAATTAGTATGTTCTCATTGTATGTGCCTTCTTTGACCCAGACTTGGGGATTTACGCCCGCCCAGGCAGTCGCGCCGTCTATGTTTGTTTGATTGTGAAGATCGGCTGCGTCAATTGCCTCTTGAATAGTCTTAAAAGCAGTCGCCCACGAGAGGCCGTCACCGCTGGATACCACGCTTCCGTCCACGTAAAAGACTTCCGGAATACCTTCGCATACATCGCCAATGCCGTCGCCATTTGAGTCTATTTGACTGGGGTTGGCGATGGACGGGCAATTGTCGTAAGGAATATAGATGCCGTCCAAATCCAAATCGGTCTCGGGCGGGTCTATGCTGAACGGACTCGTCTCTGCAGGATTTACATCCGCGCCGCCATCGTCATCGGAATCGATGAACTCATCAGCGCCAATGTCGACAGCGCCAGTTAGCGGACGCAGCTCGCCGTCGATGTCGAGACTGGCAGAACCGGACTTTGTACCTGCGCCCCTGGCGGGAGAACCGTATGTAATATGGTATAGAGGATCACCCAGCAAAAACTGAGGATCTTTCATTATATTGCTGTCAGTGCTCGACGGCGGGTTTTGGACAGGAAATTTAAAACCGTATATGTCGCCGCCCGCATTGTGCCAAAGCAGATTATAGTTAAAACTGACAGTCATGCCATCGTTTACAACTGCCGTGCCGCGTGTATCGGATATTATATTGTTCCAGACTTTCGCCTGAGTGTTTGTGCCGCTCAAGTAGATCGCCCCGCCGAGGCCGTAGGGGCGATCGGTGTCGGTGATGCTTCCGGCTTGCGGAGTTACGGCATTGCCGACAAACGTGTTATTGATGATCGATATAGAGCTAAGGTTGTTGCAATAGACCGCGCCGCCGAACGCCGGTTGAGGATCACCCGATCCTTGCGCAGCGCATGCGTGAAAGACGCAGTTCGTAATAGCGGTCAGCGCATCAGTTATATAGACCGCCCCGCCGTACGCAAACACTGTCGGCTGAGTTCCATCAGCAAAACAGCTGTCGAAAACACACCTGTCCAGTTTCACAAACGTCCCGCCAGTCGAGTAAATCGCTCCGCCTTGAGCACTGTTCGCGTCCGTGACTGTGACACTGGCGCTTTCATCGGTAAATGTCGAGTTGCTTACTATAAGCGAAGGGCCGGTTGTGTAGATACTCGCGCCAGCCGCAAGAGTGCCGGATATGTCGGCGACCTCATTACCTAAAAACTCGCAGTCGATTATTGTAAGTGCGGCGCTGTCGGTATAGACACCTGCTCCCAGCCGGCCGATGTTGTTTTGGATTATGTTATTTGAGATCGTGCAAGTTGTGCCGGTGCATAGAATCCCTCCTCCTGTATCAGCAAAACCGTTCTCAATTGTGAATCCGTCTATTATGTCGCCCGATCCCGCAGTAAATATGGACGTGCCGAAAACTGCCGATTGCACAATTGTGCTCAATGTGCGAGGTGCGAGCGGCGGGATTTCATCGCCGCGAAATCCCCCGTAAACGGCCACGTTGTCCGGCACCGTGATATTTTCCACATAAGCAATGGGCGTCGGCTGCAGCGGCAGCACCGGTGGCGGCAGCAATCCCACCGCTACCCAGACAGTCGGATCCGCCGAAGCATCCGCTGTCGTGACCCCGTTTTGGATCGTGAGTTTGGAAGTAGCCCAACTCAACCCGTCATTTGCATCGTTGCCACTTTGGCTGACATAGATTATGCCAAGCGCGGGCAAACGACACAGAATTATGAACAGTATCAGTAGTTGAACGTATAAACAAATCTTTCTCGCATTCATCCTTAGCCTCCGAAGTAGGGTCTGAGCGTCTGCTTCCTTCAGCGTTCTGTGATAGCAAGCAGACAATAAGAGACAATATCGAGAACAGTTTACCCGCCACGACATAGATAGATAAACATAATGTCTAATATTTGAATCTTTGCGCCGGCTCGGTAGCGCATTGTGCAGGCAAGCATTGAGCAGGGGATTTTTGCGATAACGAATAAGATTGCCGTGGGGGTAACGAATGAAGCGATCTGTAGTATTTTGTACGGTGGCAACGATCTTACTAACGGCAACTTGCTGCATAGCACAAGAGAATGCAATGGCTTGGCAAGACGATTTCAAACACCAGCCGGTCGGTGCAAGACCAAAGATCGAAGCTAGATATGTCGATGCAAGGCGCACCGGACTTGATATTTGGGCGCAGCGTTACCGAATGATTGTCGATATAAAGTCCGAGGCGGGTCAGAAAATCCGAAAGCTGCAGGTCGGACAGTCAGAAGAATTATTAGTTGGCGATGGAGCATTTGTTACAATTACAGATGCGTGCGGTAAGTCGTATTCCTCACTTTTCGCAAAGAGCGCCTCGCGTATAAATATTTATCGACGGGGGCCTTACTATATAGAGACGCATTGGCTCGACGTGGAACTTGTCGACGCAGATGGCGCCGTCGCGCCTATAAAAGGCGAAATAGTCTTCTACTCATACCCCGAAAAAACGCACGTCGCGGTAATATTGCACGTAACCAAGGCAATCGAGATTAAAAATGCCAAAATAGCGTTCGACTTCAATGCACAGACATGTGCAAGCCCCGCATCGAATGACTATGCAGACAGAGTGCGTGTCAATGAGTTTTGTCTGCTAAAGCGCGCAAACAATGCTCCCACATGCGCATTGATCTACCCAGTGCCGCACGGAGTCGATGACGTGTCGATTGAGAAAATTGATCGGGGAGTGCGCGTGTCGAGCTTTATATATAACGATGAGGCGCACGACAGCAAAACGACAACGTGGAATGAAGGCGACAAACCGGCAGTTTATTTTGAGCTTTTGCCTCTGGACAAAAGCGAGGTCAGCGAGGAGATGGAATGTGAAGTCACCCCTCTTCTTGCAAGCGCGATATCGGCACAGACCGGAAAGAGCCTCGGATACAATCCAATAAGAGGCTGCTACACTATTCAGTCGGATTTCGAAGGCGATTTCAACTACTATTTCTACAAAGCGCCTAACCAATACGAACCGATCGCGTTTTCAATAGACAACAACGATATACATCGAAAAGTCTACATACTTCATGAGGCACGCAAGCCAATGGGGTCAGTGGAATGCGGGGCGCTTTTGGATGAAAACTGCAACATGCTGCCCATTATGGTGCAGATTTCAAAAAACTTCTATTGCGAACTCGAAGAACCATTTTACAATCCAGGCGACCCTCCATTTTCTGAAACTATATTTCCGCTCTACTTAAAACCCGACGAACAGCGCAAACTCACCAGTCTGCATTTGCACCAAAATTGGGGAAATCATCCGCTCAAGCAGTTTTCATCGCTGGGCGCTTGGATGGATTATTATCACATGTCCACCGGCGTCACGGAAACGACTTGCTACGTGCCGTTCATGTTTGCAGGCTTAAACGGAGTCAGTATTGCCGACTTCAGACCAATGAGCCAAAAGATGTGGACAAGCCAGCCGCAGCATGACAACGTTGCCGGACACAGCTTCTTGAGTTACAAAGACGAAAACGACAAGTTGCACTTCATTGAATATTTTAATACGACATTTCGCAGCACTGGGCCGAATTGGGCCGACATGAGCATGGGATATATCTCAGACGACGGCAAGGTGAAGGTGACGATAGATGTCTTTGAGATACCGCAGTTAGACGAACTGCGCAATTTTCTTCATATTAGAGTCGACTTCTTAAATAAACTCGAAGTCAAAGACGGCAATATATCAGAAAACTTGCGGCTGCTCAAGATAGATAGCTGGGTGCAGAGAATGCGTTACACGAAAGTCGCCTATGGCGGACCGACCGGCAATGCGACAATCGTGCCTATTCGACTCAACGACAGCTTCACATTGAACGCAGCGCCTCTACCTAAACAAAACGGCTGGGCAGCGGTCTACCCCGATGAGCGCGGAGCAAATGCATATATAGTGCGGCGATTTGATGGAAAAATCGGAGGCGAATCGGTCGCACCGGGTATATCGCTGATCGGCAAAAAAGACGGCAACACGGAGTTATATTTAGTCCCCATAACAAAGGCAGATGAAATCAATGCCGATGACTATATCGACATGGACATAGTTCTGATGCCCTACGGCAGCGGTGAAGCAGACGAAAAGCCCGCGGCAAAATGCGCAATGGACTTCGGCTTGAACGCGCCAAAAATCACTGAAATTACGGCGGGCACAAAGATCTCGGACTTCCCCACCCGCCTTGCGCTCGACGACAAAGGCAGAGCCGAGTTCAAATTGACCGGCGGGATTAACGTCATCCCTATTATTATAGAGCGCGCGAAAAACTACTCGTCTTTGCGCCTATACAATATTGACGGCAAAAAAAAGCTTGTTGATCTATCGTATCAAGGTGGTAAAGACGGCTATCAGGTATTTGCAAAAGACGATGGGACGTTCGGAACAGTGTTTTTGATAGATACAAATGGCAAGGAACATAAATACATAGCTGAGTCGATGCCCTGAGGATTCAATCTCAAAACTGTCGCCAATACAAGCGTGAGTGTGAACTAGTGAACTCTGAAAATCTTAATAATATAAGCAACAAGATAATATCTCCGGTGCCGTTTTGGTTTATCAACGGACATGTTGACGAATGGCATATCGTTCGCGAGTTCGATATGATGGACGACAAAGGCATCGTCGACGTAATCGTCCACCCGAGATATGGCATTGAGTGCGAGTATCTGTCGGACGAATGGTTCACCATATTCGGCTGGTGCGTTCGCGAAGCAAAAAAGCACGGCATGCGCGTGTGGATATACGACGAACTCAACTGGCCCAGCGGAACTGCGGGCATGTCCGTCATAAAGAACAACCCCCAATATAAAAGCAAATACCTTGCGGTGGAGTCGCTGTCGCTTAATGCAATCGACTGGGCGACATTCACGCCGGGAGCATACATGGTCGCCGCGAATATCGAAGGCGGGGCCGTCACAAAAACTCGCGTAATTGAAGACATAAGCACGGCACAGGCGCTCACCGGAGCTTGGAGGCTATTTAACTGCACGATCAAACAGGACGATTTTTATATCGACACCCTATCATTTGACGCCGTAAACTGCTTTAAGCGCGTCACATACGACGAGTATTTCAACCGCTTCGGAGAAGAATTCGGCAAGTCGATTCGAGCGATATTTACGGATGAGCCGTCTATCTACTGGGTGAGTGTTGGCTACGATGATTGGAATTTGCCATACACTGATGACTATTTCTCCACGTTTGAGGCGAAATACGGCTATTCGCCGGTGTCTATGATACCCTACTTATTTCATCCGAGCGCAAAGGGTGCAGCATTTCGCGCGGACTATTGGGAACATGCGGGATTTCTATTCAACGAGCGCTATCATTGCAATCTCGGCAAATGGTGCCGCGAGCACGGCGTAATCTACACTGGCCATAACCATCAAGAAGAACCACTGCGCTATCAGATACGCTTTCAGGGCGATATGTTCGGTGCGATGCGTGCAATGGATATTCCCGGGGTCGATCACCTCTGTAAAGCCACGCTCGGCAATAGCTGCATCTCAATTGTCGGCAACAAGATATGCTCGTCTGAGGCGCATTTTGACGGCAAGCCACGGTGCATGAGCGAGAGCTTCGGCGTAATGGACTGGGACACGACATTCACAAACCTAAAGCGCGTCACCGATTGGCAATATGCGCTGGGCATAAATCTTCTCGTCCCACACGCAATTTACCACACGATCTCGTCTATGACCAAACGTGAATCGCCGCCTAGTTTTTTCTATCAATCGCCACACTGGCAGGACTTCGAGTGCTTTGCCGACTACGTCAAGCGGCTCGAAAACATGCTCGTCGGAGGGCAGCACTTATGCAAAGTGGCCGTTATGTACCCTACAAGCGGCCTTTGGGCAACTTATCAGCCCGACCGCAAGACAACTGAGTTTGAACACACAGATAATTTCCTCAATTCGCTATGTCTGGAACTTGTAAAAAAGCAGGTCGATTTCGATTTGGTCGATTTCACAGCGCTTAAACAGGCCGACTTGCACAACGGCACAATAAAGCTGGCTGACGAAGCCTATGAAGTGCTGATTGTTCCGGCAACTGCATATATGCGCGCAAATGAGATAGAGCGCCTCACGGAAATAGTGGCATCAGGCGTGAAGACAGTGCTATTTCATAAATCTATGGAGCCGCTCTCAGAAAATCTGCCCAACGGCATGCGCGGCGCGAGTTTTGTGCGCAGCGAAGAGCTTCAAGCGTTTGTTGATATTCTCAAAAAAAGTCTTGACGACGATATTGAGCTTACAGGAGGCGGGGCTGAAGATATTATGGCCTATCGCCGCGAAAAAGATGGGCATAAGATCACTTTTCTACTTAACCGATCAGAGAAGCATCGCAAAGTATCGGCACTCATAAGTAACTATCCGGATACCGCGATATACGACCAGGAAACCGGCGTTTTTACAAAGCTCGAAGGGCGTCAGGCTGGTCAAAAAACTCTCGTCCAATTGCGATTTCACCCCAACCAGAGTTTCTTCATAGTCAGCGGCGTCCACGATGCAAAAACGCCGTGCAAAGATAATATTGAGACTGTCGAAATCGCAGTTAGAGACATTTCAGTTAATATCCCATTTAATGTGGCGTCGATTTATCGTTTTGCGTATACACAGTCCGATTTGACCGAGGACAACATGCCATCGACAAGCGTTGATGTGCGCGCACATCCGCGATATATCCCGATCCAATGGGCAGCCGACAAGCCGGACTTCACTAGGTTTGCAGGGACTTATGAGGCAACGGTTAGCTTGGATTTTGACCCACCCAGTGATGTGTCCATATCGATGATGCTCGACAAGGACTTTGCCGACTGCGAAATCTACATAAACGGCGAGCGCGTTGACCCAAGGCCTGCCCCGGAGTTTGCGGCGGAGTTCTTTTTGACTGATTTTCAAGATGTGAGCGCATTCATCGGCCATTTGCTAAAGCGCGGTGATAACAGTCTCAAAGTCATCTCGCCGACAAAACTCAGCGAGCCTCTTCGGCTAGTCGGCAATTTTTATGTCCGAGCGACCGACATGGAAGTGTCTTTGCTTTCCGAAAACAAACCAAATCCGTTTGCACTTGAAAAAGATTATCCGTTCTACTCCGGCACAGTCACCTATCGCGCTGAATTCGATCTCGAACGGACATACGATGATTTGACATTAGACTTGCATGACGTGTGGGACACGGCAACACTGAGAGTCAACGGCAAGTTGGTTGGGACGAGGCTATGGTCGCCATATATCTTCGAGATTTCTCAGTTTGCAAAATTGGGATCAAATAATATCGAAATCGAAGTCCGCAATAATATGGCAAATTTGATTCTAGGCAACCCCAGACAATTTGGGCTGAGAGCAACGCCCGCGCTAATTGGATCAACCAGCGCACCTGCATCGCAAAAATAACACAGCAGTGTGCATGTCAAATATGAAAGATAGTTTGGGGCTCTGCCCCAATTCCCACCAGAGACTCTGTCTCTGGACTCTGCAAGGAAACTTAGTTTCCTGGACCTTCAGACTCGTAAATTGCTAGACCCCGACGGGGGTCTAGCAATTTACGCATACGGGGTCTGGGGACGCGTCCCCAGCGGGGTTAAGGGGCAGCGCCCCTTATGGAAGTCTGAGGGTAACACCCTCAGAGCATCTTCCCACAATCTGTGATATGCACAGACGCTGTGCGATTCCTTGACGAGGCCGGGCGTGACGGTTATAATTGGGCTGGTGGACTTGGGAGCGCGGTTCCGACGAGGAAGATCGGGCTGCGCTTTGTTGTTATAAAGATGCCAAATACATACCTCGAACTTGCAAAACAACTCGGTGTGATCATTGCAATTGCTGTGACTGTCCTTATTTTTATGATGGTCGCAGTGCTTTACCTCGTCCTCAAGTTGCGATGGGTCATCGCGCGAATTCAGTCCAGATTAGGGCCGAATCGCACAGGCCCGTGGGGCGTCGCGCAGACGGTTGCAGATGCGCTCAAGCTATTCCGCAAAGAAGACATTATCCCTCGCGGCGCAGATAGATTGCTCTTTACTATTGCACCGGCTTTGGTTTTCATACCAGCATATTTAGTTTATGTAGTAATCCCATTCGGTGACGGATTGACGCCGCAGGGTCTCAGCGTCGGCGCGATTTATGTCAGCGCGATTTCCAGCATTGGCGTAATCGGGATTGTAGTCGCAGGATGGGCGTCAAACAACAAATGGTCGCTGTTGGGAGCGTTTAGAGGCGCAAGTCAATTAATTGCATATGAAGTGCCGTTGATTTTGGCGCTGGCTGCGCCGGTGTTGGTGACAGGCACACTGAATCTCAATGAAATTGTTGCGTCGCAGGCCGGCGGTTTTTGGCACTGGAACATATTTGTCGGAATGCCGATGCTGCCGATTGCGCTTTTGATGATGATTATTGCGGGACTCGCCGAAATCAATGTAGCTCCTTTCGATATAATGGAAGCCGAGAGCGAGTTGGTAGCGGGCTTCAACACAGAATATTCTGGAATGAAGTTTGCGCTGTTTTTTTTGGCGGAGTTCGCGCAGAGCTTTACGCTTGCTGCACTGATCGTCACGCTTTTTCTCGGCGGATACCAACCGCCGCTGAATTGCCTCGGCGCGCAGGTGACGGCGAAATTATTTGGAGTGATTCCGCTGTTCGGCCTAATCTCACTAGGTTGGTTTATGCTCAAATGCTGGGTGGTCGTCCTTGGAATAATGTGGATTCGATCGACCCTGCCCCGCGTTCGCATGGATCAGCTCATGAGCCTTAGTTGGAG
>JAEWSK010000161.1 GCA_023398345.1 Armatimonadota bacterium
AAACTATCCAGCGCAAGCTGCCTTTGATTCTGAGTCCTTCCCGCATGCAGTGCGGCAGTTGCATATCCCGCATTTTCGATCTGCTGGGCAACTTTGTTCGCACGGTGCTTTGTGCGTGTAAATATGAGCACCGAATTGATGTCGGTTTTATCGAGCAAACGAAACACGAGACGCATTTTCAAATGCTGCGGACAAGGGTATATCGCATGCTCAATGGTCTTGGGCGGCGCACAAATATCCACACTCACTCGCTGCGGATCTTTTAAGACGTCTTTGGTGAACTGTTCGAGTTCCGGGGCGAACGTTGCCGAAAACAGCATGTTGTGGCGTTCGCTCGGCAGATGCGAGAGTATGTTCTTAATTGATGGCAGAAATCCCATGTCAAGCATTCTGTCGGCTTCGTCGAGCACCAGCTTTGTAACTTTTGATAATTTGGTGTTGCCTCGATTTATGTGATCCAACAGCCTGCCTGGGCATGCGACAATTACATCCACACCTTCGCGCAGCGCTCTTTCCTGCGGACTCATTGCAACCCCACCGTAGACAGTTGCCGATCGGATATTTGTAAACTTGCCCAACTGTTTGAACGTATCATTGATCTGTTCCGCAAGCTCGCGAGTCGGCGTAAGCACGATTACTCTCGTGCAGCGCTTCTCGACGGGGTTTGCGCATAGATGCTGAAGTATAGGCAGAACGAATGCCGCGGTTTTGCCGGTTCCGGTTTGAGCAGTGCCGATTATATCTAGACCCTTGAGTCCTATAGGAATCGTCGCAATTTGAATGGGGGTAGGGGTCTCGTAACCGGCCTCGCTGATGGCTCGATGTAGCTGTTTGTCAAGACCAAACTGCGCAAATTCCATTGCGCCGTCAGTGTCTTCGATATTTTGAATGACTGCTTCGGGCTTGCGCAACACGAATTTGTGTTTTATGGGCTGAGCCTTTGCATCGAGCTGTTTTTTGAAGCAGTCAGCACAATACACGGGCTTGTCGGAAGTTGGTTTGAACGGCAGTTCGGCGATCTTTCCGCACATTGAACAAGGTGCGGTGTGCATTTTGCAATCGCCTCCCTTTCTGTAGGTGCGCCTGCTGCTGCGTCTGTCATGGCATTCTGCGCATCGAGTCGGGGGTCTATAGCCCTGTTCGGCGAACTGTCTTTGCATGTGCGCGCTAAAGACGAACTCCTGCTCGCAATCGCGGCACACGCACTTTTTGTCTTGATAGGCCAATACTTGCACTCCTGGTTGCCGTTTATGTGATTATCTTCGAGGCTTGGAAGCGATTGAGCTAGCCGGACCGAAGATCTCCGTGAACAACCAGGTCAGTGCCAAACCAGTATAGCAACCCATATATTATAACACAAACACTGGAGCATAAGATTTTAGAGCATGTATTTACCAAATGAGCAGAAATATGGCGCGATGATTTTTGATAATCCGACAGCAGGGGTGCGTAGAAATTGAAGCAGGTGGTATGGTCAGGATACCACCTGCTTGGGGCAATAGAGGACGGCTATCTTGCCAGGTCGGCACCGTCCCGTAGGCAGATGCTTTATACCCGGCGGCTTACCCGGCAAAACGCTTACTCGATCGACGGCTCATCATTGACAAGTTTTAACTGCATCTTACTCTTCAGTTCCCGCGCGTTCTTCCTCGATTTCGAGATATTCTTCATAATTGATCTCAAACTCATCCGCGCACTCCGCACTGCAAAAGAAGTATGTGCGGCCTTCCATCTCGCACTTGTAAGGCGTGTCTTTGCTGACATAGTTCCCGCAAACAGGGTCTTTGGGCATTGCATTCCCTCCCGCATAAATCAATTACGTCATAATACCCGCTGCGAGTAAATAGCGAACAAGTTGGAGTAAACGGTTTTTTTATGTGGGGTCAAGTGAGCAGACTGCGCGCCTATTGAAAGAAGTTAAAAAAGCGCACTTTGCGCAGAACTGAACTTAGTTTTGATGAGCTGATTCGATAATTGACCAGTATGTATGCTCATGATATAATCCACCTATAGCAGGCCGCATTTTGCGGAGTTGTGATTCCAAACGGCGCGCGAGCGCCGTTTTGTTTGACCACAGGTGAGGTGTAATATTGAGCGCCGACGCCAAATCTCTCCAGGCAAGAATTGAGGAGCTTGAACGGCTCCTGTCCGAGAAAGAAATCGCGGTTTCCGCACTTGAGCAGGCCAACAAACGGCTTGAGGATCGTGTAAAAGAAAGCGAGTCCCAGGCTGCCGGCCCTACATCGCTTACCGAACTTGAGGAGATGATCAAGCGCCTCATGGTGCGCACGAGCATGCTGCTTCAGGGCGAAAAGGCCGTGTTCATGCTATACGACGAGGACGACCGCGAACTTGTTGCTGCAAAACCCGCACTGGGTTTTGCTGACGAAGAAGTACATAAGTTCCGCGTGCCTGCAAGCCAAGGTATCTCCGGTCAGGTTTTTGAAGATCAGAAGCCCGTTATTTTATACGATGCGGTTTCAGATTCTCGCGCAATTCGTGAGAATGTGGCAATTCTGCGGGTTACAAACGGCGTATGCGTGCCGCTTATTGTTGAAAAGCGCGATGAAGATACCAACAAAGTCATCGAACGCAGAGTTATTGGCGTTTTGTGGGTGTTCAATAAGCGCTTTGGCAACGTGTTCATTCAGGAAGACGTAAGCCTGCTTTCACGCATGGCAAACAATCTGGCCTCTGTAGTTGCATCTGCAAAGATGTATCGCGAAATCATCGAGGAAAAAGAAGAACTCGAGCACGTAATTGAAAGCGTCTACGCGGGCATTATGATGGTGCATACAAATGGCCGGATTATGCAAATGAACTCCTCCGCGCGGACGATGCTGGGCATTGACCAAAACGATCGTTTGACCGGCGACTACGTGACCATTATAAAAAATGAAGACGCCCAGAAAATAATCCGCGCTTCCTTGGAAGAGGGCGCTGAAACTCAGGAAGAACTATCGCTTCCATCGCCTGAGGACGAAAACGAAGAGCGCATATATCAAGTGCAGACGGCCTTAGTTCGATCTGATGATCAGAATACTATGGGTGTCGTCGCAATCTTAAACGACATCACGGAAATACGAAGCATTGAGCGGATGAAGACGGCATTTGTTTCGACCGTTTCCCATGAGCTTCGCACCCCTCTGACATCAATTAAGGGATTCATATCGACTCTGCTCCAAGACGTTGACAATTTTTACGACAAGGACACCGTCCATGAGTTTTATACGATCATCGACCAGGAGTGCGACCGTCTGACTCGCCTTATCAGCGACCTTTTGAACGTCAGCCGCATCGAGGCCGGTCGAGCGCTTGACCTCAACCCACAGCCCGTTCAAGTGTCGGATATTGTGGGCAAGGTCGTTGCGTCGCAGAAGTCGTATACAAATAAGCACGAGTTCTCGGTCGAGTTGGAATCTGAACTGCCCGTCATTGTTGCCGACATGGACAAGGTCGATCAGATACTTACGAACCTAACCAACAATGCAGTCAAATATTCGCCAAACGGCGGCACGATTACAGTCAGCGGCAAGAAATCCGACTCTGCTATAAGAATGGCTATTTCCGATCAGGGGATGGGCATCCCGAAAGAGCACTTGGACAAGGTCTTTGACCGCTTTCATCGCATCGACAATCGCGACACCCGCAAAGTTGGCGGTACGGGCATTGGGCTTTATCTTGTGAAGCATCTCGTGGAAGCCCACGGCGGAAAGATTTGGGTGGAGAGCGAAGTGGGTAAGGGTTCGAGCTTCATATTTGAGCTTCCGCTCTGCCCGCCACAGTTTGAAAACGAGCAAGCCGAACTTGCTGCCGAAATCCAACCTGCATAGCTTATAATTTGCAAAATTCGCTCTGAAGATTTTGCTGTTTTGCTGTCTTTAACTCTGCCGGGGACACAGTCTCCGGTAGAGTAGGGCGAATTTTCAAAATAAGTTTTATACATGTGACATGCCTCAAGGCCGGTTGACGAATAGTGAACTGGCGGTTATAATCAACTGATGGTGATGGGGTCCGCCGAAACCGCCCGACCGGGATGATGACTCCTGAAAAAACCGATACAATACGGAATTTCGGGAGGTCACAAGTCATGTTTCAAAAAATGCTATGGCTTGCGTTCGCGGGCGCATGCGGCACTGTGAGCCGCTTCGCTATCTGTGAG
>JAEWSK010000201.1 GCA_023398345.1 Armatimonadota bacterium
AGAAAGTGGCTGTCCGAGACGGAAACCGGCGATGTGTCCGAACTCGACTTTAGTTTTTCTGATTGGTCCGAAGTCTGCTGCAATGGCGACACATGCAAGGGCGCGAATTGCCCGTATAATTCAGAGCGATGTTTTTATTACAAGATGCGGCGCGATGCAAACTCGTCCGACATTGTTATTGTCAATCACGCGCTCTTTTTTGCTGATTTGGGAATTAGAATGCACAACCCGCGAGAGGGGATATTGCCGGATTACGGCGCAGTGATATTTGATGAAGCGCACCATATTGAGGATGTGGCGACAGAGGCGTTTGGAATCGAGTTTTCGAGCTTTCGCGTGCCGCACTTGCTCAATCGAATAAAGAAACGCCGCGACATCGGCATTTCTCCAGGCGAGCTTCAATATATTGAGAGCGTAAATAACTCCCTGTTTGACGCATTTGGTCGCATTGCAAAGTCCGAGTTTTTCTTTAATGAGCTTTACGAGTCTGAGGGCAAGGCCCAACTGGAGAAAAATGCGACCGATATGCTCATTGCGCTCGACAGCCTCAATACGCAGCTATCGAGTGCCGACACCGACGGCAACCAGGAACTAAAAGACCGGCTTGACGGCTATCGGCGCATGCTGGGTCGCATGCGCGAGGAGTTGCATGATTTATTTTTTGCCAATCAGCCGGATTACTTCCGATGGGCCGAAAAGCCGTCCGGGTCGAAGTTCGTAAATTGCTATTTGCACTTTACTCCAGTGAACGTGGCCGAACTGCTAAAAGACACTTTATGGAACAATATTGACTCGATCATATGCACTTCCGCAACCCTATCGAATTCCGGCACGTTTTGTTACATAAAGAATCGACTGGGATTGTCGATGCCCACAGCGCCAAGTCTCAGTGCAGGAGAAGATGACGGTATAGAGTCGCCGATAAAAATAAACGAACTGATCCTCGGTTCACCGTTTGATTTCATGAGCCAGACACTGCTTTATGTGCCCGACGATCTCGAATTTCCGTCGCCAAGTGAGCAATACGCAGACTCTGTCGCAAATAGAATTCGGGAGATATTGCTTGCGACGAGCGGTCGGGCGTTTATGCTCTTTACTTCATATCGAATGCTCCATGCTGTCTTTGACAGGCTCATAGACGCCGTGCCGTTTCGACTTTTAGTGCAGGGCGACATGTCCAACGAGCGGCTTATTAAAGAATTTCGAGAAGATCCCGAGGCGTGCTTAATGGGCGTTCACAGCTTTTGGGAGGGTGTAGATGTAAAGGGCGAGCGACTATCGTGCGTAATTATAGACAAGCTGCCGTTTGCCGTGCCCGATACTCCAACAAACAAGGCTCGCTGCGAGCGAATTGAGCGCGAAGGCGGAAATTGGTTTGGCGAATACTCAGTGCCACAGGCGCAGATTAGGCTCAAACAGGGTTTTGGCAGATTGATCCGCACAAAGAGTGACTACGGCGTGGTTGCAATCCTCGACACTCGAATCCATAAGAAGTTCTACGGCAAAGAATTTTTGAAGTATCTGCCGCGCTGCAAAGGGACAAAGAACGTGTCGAAGATACGCAGTTTTCTAAGCTCGTTCGAGCCTTACGACGGCGAGCCGTTTGCAGTCTCCGACTAGAAAATTAGTTGCCGAGTTACAATTCCTATCGAGAATAGATAGGCCGGAGTTTACGGCCTATATCTTTTCAGTTTCCCATCTTTTGCAGAACCATCGCCGCGCCGCCCAGCACGCCTGCGTCGTCTCCCAGTTCGGCGGGAAGGATTTTGCAGACAGCAAGCGGTGCATTGAGCGCATTGACTTCCGCACTGCGCCTTATGGGGTCGAACAGCAAATCACCGGCCTGTGCGATGCCGCCGCCGATGACAACTTTGTCCGGGTTGAGTATATTTATTGAGTTGGCGACTGCGATGCCCATATAATAGCCGACCTCGTTTAGTGTCTCAATCGAGACGGCGTCGCCTTCGGAAGCAGCCTGAGAGATCATCGCCGGAGTGATATATCGCAAATCATGATTGGATTTTTCAAGCAGCGACGTTTGCCTGCCGAGGTGAGCCTTGCGGGCGGCTCGGTCGATAATTGCGTCTCGCCGACAAAGCGATTCCACGCATCCGTATCTTCCGCAACTGCACCTTGGGCCGTCTGCAAGTATGATGTGATGGCCTATTTCTGGGGCTGTTTCTGTAACTCCGAGGTAGTTGTGGCCATTGATGACCAGTCCGCTGCCTACGCCGGTTCCGAGCGTGAACATGACCATAATTTTCGCGCCGCGGCCCGCGCCAAAAGCGTATTCGCCAAGTGCGGCGACATTTGCATCATTTCCCATATATGTAGGCACACCGAGTTTTTCAATAATTGGAGCCAGCAGTTGGACGCCGTCCCAGTCTTTGAAATTTGGCGACCAAACGACTATGCCTTCCTCACTTTTGTGAGTTCCCGGCACTCCCATGCCCACACCGGCTATCTCCGGCATTGAGATTAAAGCGTCTGAGACGGCTGTTTTTACAGCATGAACGATCTGTTCGACAGTTGCGTTCAAGCCTTCCATAGCTTTGGAGTCAGTCCGACCCTCTCCGACGATCTTTCCGGTCTTATCGACTACGGCCGCTCGGACGTTTGTCCCACCGAGATCGACGCCGATAACATAGTGGGCATTCTTATTGATTTGCATGAACAAAAACCCTCGAGAGTTGTTTTTAACTTAGCCTAGAAAGTCATCGGCATGAGTTCTGCGCCAAAGTATATATCGCTTTGTATTGAATAAGCTTTAACTCTAAATAAATTTATCGGCTGCCAGCCTATGGCGGCGTTAGTGTCATGGCTGTCGTATTCGCCCTGTATAAAGAAATTGCCCGGCAGCTTGGCTTCAAAACCGCAAAATGGCCCCTTTATGCCCAAGACTCCGACGCCGGCCGTTGCTGCGAAGTCGCGTATTAAAAAAGATGCCTGCCCAATTGGAAGATGCCTCGTCACTACTGCGTATAATCCGACTCCGTCGGGCGATTGCGACGCCATATCGCTGATTCCGAACGCAACTGCAGGCGAAAGCATTGTCTCAGGCAGGAAACACTGCTGTATGCTGAACATTCCTTCAACTTTCTCGCTTCGCCTTTGAAAGCCGATCGCGCTCAACTCATATTGCTGAACGCCGGTTGTGAGCCAGTAATAACGGCCGTGCTCATTACCCGAACTCAGCGCCGCTTCCGCACGAACTTGGCCGGTAGTGAGCGTTGTTGCGCTGGGCGCGAGTATTATCGGATTGGCCGACGCAATCGACCCCGCGAGCGCAATAAGAACCAGTGTAAAAAACCACGGTTTTGTCATGTTAATAGCTCTCCGATCTTTATTCTGTGCTATTTGCAATTTCTTCAATCGCGCGCGAAACGTCACACGGCATGCATGGCTTACTCGTATCGACAATCGCCACAAACTCGACCGTGTGCGACCTTAGTGACGGCCTTTGACTGCTGACACGATAGCGCTTATATTGCCTTTTTACGATATTTAGCTTCCCGCGTTTTGCCAAAGTCGCCAGCAGCTCATCGGGCTTTATTATACCATCGGTGGAGTAACTGACCAGAAT
>JAEWSK010000211.1 GCA_023398345.1 Armatimonadota bacterium
GACCGCCCCACCGCGTTTCTGGTGCGCCATGACCTGGTTGCAAGAGGAGTGATGCGCGGCATCCTTGCAGCGGGTTTCCGTATTCCAGAAGACGTCTCCGTTGTCGGAAGCGGAAATGCGACCGGAAGCGACATGTTCAGGGTCCCACTAACCACTGTACGCGCTCCAACAAAGGATATAGTCGATATTGGCGTTCAGGCACTGCTAAAACTAATGAACGGCCATCACGTCGAGCCCACAACCACTATTCTTGACGTGGAGTTGGTTACGAGATCATCAACTGCCGTCCCGTCTATATAGCAGTAACGACTGTGAAATTCATCACAGACCTGGCACGCACATATTCCCAAACAGGGCAAATTCACGAATGAGCGTCTTGTGATGGCAGTTCTTTGGAATTCTACCCTTGCACCACGCTGGGGCCGCAGGCCCCAACCCTCTGTCTCGATTTCCATATCTCCCATAGGTCCAGAAAACTCAGTATAAGACTTGCACAAACAGAATATTCACTCTTGCGCAAGCCCTGTGCTCCCAGAGACTCTAGTCCTTGACAACACCTGTATCGCATGCTTTAATACTGTCGTGACCGTATACGTGTCCGGTCACGTATACGCAGCATCGTTTTGCTGGGCTGAACCGCAAGGTCTCAACTATTGTGTTGAGAATCGGCTGTCGGAACCAAGAAATAAATGGAGGACTACGTGATGGAATTGTCACAAGAGAGCACAGCCTGCTTGCAGGCTAAGGCAAATGCAGTTCGCAACAGCATTGTAGAGATGATCGGCGCGGCACAATCCGGCCACCCAGGTGGCTCTCTGTCCGCAGCCGATATTATCACCGCTTTGTATTGCGCAATTATGAATCACGATCCCAAGAACCCGCGCAAGCCGGACCGTGACAGATTCATACTGAGCAAAGGGCATGCTGCACCCGCGCTCTATGCGGTGCTTTCGGAGTGCGGATACATTCCGAAAGAAGAGCTTGTTACGCTAAGGAAAATCAACTCTCGTCTTCAGGGACATCCGTGCTGCAAAAAAGTGCCGGGCGTAGAATTTTCTACTGGATCGCTTGGACAGGGGCTGTCCTGCGCGGGGGGTGTTGCGCTGGCGGGAAAACTGGATGGACTCGATTTTAGGGTGTTTTGTATGATCGGCGACGGCGAAACTCAAGAAGGTCAGATTTGGGAGGCTGCAATGTCGGCGGCGCATTTCGGGCTGGACAATCTTGTGTGCATAACCGATGCCAACAAGCTGCAGATCGACGGATGCGTATGCGATGTAATGAACATCAACCCGCTTGCCGACAAATGGCGGGCATTCGGTTGGAATGTGATCGAGATCGACGGACATTGCATGAAGCAGATAGTGGATGCATTGTCCGTAAAGCATATGGTATCGGGCAAACCGACAATGGTAATCGCGCATACGACAAAAGGTTGCGGTGTGAGTTTCATGGAAAACCAAGCATGCTGGCACGCCGGAGTTCTGAGTGACGACCAAATGGCACAGGCTCGTCATGATCTGTGCATTGATCTCAACACCATTGGAGGGATGGACTGATGGCAGAGAAAATTTCAACACGTGACGCATATGGCGAGGCCCTTGTGGAGTTAGGCAAGCAGAACAAGGACATTGTCGTTTTGGATGCCGACTTATCGGTTGCCACACGTACGGAGATGTTTGGCAAGGTGTATCCGGAACGTCATTTCAACTTTGGAGTTGCCGAAGCCAACATGATCTGCCATGCAGTCGGTTTGGCCTCCTGCGGCAAAATACCGTTTGCCAGTTCGCTCGCGGTGTTTGCCACTGGGCGTGTGTGGGATCAGATACGCACTTCCGTGTGCTATCCACGCGCGAACGTCAAGATAGTGGGCACGCACGGTGGCATAACGATTGGCGAAGATGGCGCTACACACCATGCAACCGAGGATGTAGCTATAACCCGCGCAATACCGGGGCTGACTGTAATTGTACCGGCAGATGCAGTCGAAACAAAAAAGGCCGTCTATGCACTGGCCGAACATGTAGGTCCCGCATATATGAGAATTGGACGCGCGAAGGAAGCCGTTGTGCTGGACGAGGACTATAAGTTCGAGATAGGTAAGGCAGTAGTCATCAAGCCAGGTGTTGATGTATCGGTGTTTGCCTGCGGAATCATGCTGGCTAAGTCTATCGAGGCGGCAGCGATACTGGAGAACGAGGGTATCAGTGTCGAGGTTATAAATGTCAGCACGATAAAGCCGCTTGATACGGAAACCGTCATCAAATCAGTAATGAAGACCGGTTGTGCTGTTACAGCCGAGGAGCATAGTATTATCGGTGGTCTCGGCGACGCCGTCTCGCAAGCGGTTCTTGGGGCTTATCCAGCGCCGTTGGAGAGGATTGGAGTCAATGATACCTTTACGGAATCAGGACAGCCTGATCCTCTTCTGGAGAAATACGGTCTTACGGCCGGTACGATAGCCGAGGCCGCGCGTCGCTCATTTGGGCGCAAGGCTGCCGCAAAACGGTAGACTACAGGAACTCGGGGCGTGCTCGGAATCACACGTTCGCCCTCGAAAATTCAAAAAGCCGGTTATGTCATATGACATAACCGGCCATAGTCATAGTATATCCGAGATCAGCTTTGTTCGCCGCGGGGCGCGAAATCGACGCTCCCCGGCATCGCCACTGTCCAAGCGGCTTCCCCGAATCCGGCCAACACCAAGATCCCTACTGGCCAGATGGGCCTGCTGCTGTCAATCAGCATTGAAAATTGACCCACCATCGGCGTCGAAAATTGACCCACCAAAACGGGTTATGTTTGCATAGAATTTCTAGTTTTAATTCTCCAGCTGTCGTTGCCTGTTTCTATGATTTCACA
>JAEWSK010000214.1 GCA_023398345.1 Armatimonadota bacterium
ATGCTGTACATGCCGAACCGGCATGGGCCTTCGGCATTACCTTGGAAGAACGCTTCTTTTGTGCTGTCAAAATCCGGTTGGTTTACCCGATAGAGCATGTCCTCAGTGGTCATCAGCGCCGGCAAGCAAACGTCCTCGCTTATGGCCTGTCGCCCAAGGTTGAGTCCGGCGTCGGGCGAGCGCGGCAGAGCTTTTGCGTCGATACCATAGGCTCGCATGCATGCCGCCAACACTTTTGAGGCCTCGCTCACATATGGAACCCACAGACGCCGGCCGTTAAGTTTTGTAATCGGAGCGTCATTTGACCTAACAAGCTCAATATCTTTGGCCTGCCCCTTTGCGGCTGTATCTGCAAATGCCTCGATTCGAGTAATGACGCCTGCATCAGCGGTGTGCTCGTCAATTTGCATCACGTAGCACGGCTCGCCGATTTCGTCTTTAAAAAATGGGTTGCCGAACGAGTCCGGCCCGCACGCAAAGTAAGTTACGACGACTGCTCGCAAACGCGAGTCCTGCCGGATCAGCCGCGCTGCCATTAGCTTCTTTTGAATTTGTCGGGAGTATGCGTTGGGCCACGTGTCCGACACATCGGCTGATTCCAGCGGCAAAAAGTCCTGTGGAATGGCGAGTATGCCGAGGTCTTGTATCTTCTTGCCGATGTCCATATTGACCGCTGGGTCCCAGAGCGTATAGGGCCGCCCTATTACAATGAACGCCATTTGGTCGTGTCCCAGCGTGTGCAGCACTTCCGCTCCGCGCGTCTCTATTTGTCTGCGAAAATCGCGCAAGGCTTTGAGTCCGACTTCCAGTGCCGCCTTGGACTCTTTTGCACAGCGCCCAAGCTGTTTTCCAACATCTATAAATGTCTTTTCAAGATGCTGCTTGCCGCGCTTAAAATGCAGCGTCGGCGAGAGATGGCGTATTCCGCGCTCAGCCACGCCCACACATGATGAAATTACATCCGGCGCGGCCTGTAGATATGGACATGTCTGCGCCTGGCGCATGTTTGAATTGGGTTGCTCCGTCGAGATTACTCGAGGTGCAAAGATAATATCGACGCCCTTTTCAACGAGGTTCATATAGTGGCCGTGCGCGACTTTAAATGGGAAACACGGCTCGCCGATAGCCGAATCGAGTCCCATTTCTATTATGCGCTTGTTAGTCGGATCGCTGGGTACGACTTCAAAGCCCAGCTCGCTGAGAAATGCGTTATAAAGCGGGAATAAGTCTGAAAACATCAGCCCGCGCGGAACGCCGATTTTTAATGTGTTGGGCGATTTTTTATATGTCTGACATTGTGGGCCTTTGTAGGTCTCCATCATCATTTTCTCGCGCTCGGCAAACAAATCCGGCAGGTGCGCACCCAAATTCTTCTTATGCGCAGCGCTAAATTTCTCGCAGCGGTCGTTGTAGAAGTACTTCGGGCCATTTTCCATCTGGAAAGTGTTTACGTCGCAGCGGTTCGGACAACTCTTGCACTCAAACGAGCTGATCTCGTATTTTGCATCGGCTATCGCGTCGAATCCTCTAAATGTGCTCACTTCGGGATTGGCCAAATATGCCAATCGAGCCGCGCCGACCGCGCCGGTAATGTGAGGATAGGGTGCGACGACTACTTCCCGACCCAGCACGGTCTCGTACGCCGCCACCATTCCTTTATTGAACGCGACCGCTCCTTGAAACGCAATTTTTTTGCCTATCTCGCGACTGCCGACATTCTTATTTAAATAATTCTTAACGCTTGCAAGGCATATGCCCGCCGCGAGGTCTTCTACAGGTACATTGTTTTGCTGATAGTAGACCATTGCGGACTCGGAAAAGACCGTGCATGTCCAATCGAGATCGGGTGGGCGGGTGTTGCGCAGTGCCACATCGCCGAATTCTTCCAATGCAATGCCAAGCCGAGATGCCTGCTTTTCGAGAAATGCGCCTGTTCCTGCGGCGCATGCTTTGTTCATCTCAAAATCTATAATGACATCGCCGTCGAGTCGAATATATTTGCTGTCTTGTCCGCCTATTTCAAAGATGGTGTCAATATCTTTTGAGTAGGCCAATGCCCCGCTTGCCTGTGCGGATATTTCATTGCGCACAAGCTCGGCTCCGATGTAGTCGGCCGTCAAATACCTGCCGCTGCCGGTTGTTGCGGCTGCAATTTTGCCGATTTTGATGCCTTTGTCATCAATCTGCTTCTTTATGACGCCTAAAGTGTCGCATACCGCCGACAGTGGGTCGCCGTTTGTGCGTCGGTAATAGCTTGCAAGCACGACGAACTCGCCATCGATTTGCGTCACCAGCGCCGCCTTTGTGCTCACCGAGCCTATGTCCACACCGATGGCCGCGCGCTCGACGGTAATAGAAGAGTCAAAATTAGTCGGTGAATAGGCAGACGCGCCGGTCTTATTTAGGCTGGTGCTCACTATCGGGTCACAGCCGGGGTATTCCAGCGGTTTGCGAAGGTGTTCTTCTATACAACTTATCGCGTCGCCAATACTTATTTGTGTATCCGCTCGCAGCGCAGCGCCTATCGCGCCGAGGATGCGATTGTGTTCGGGAACAAATAATCTTCCATCTAGGCCAAGTTCTTCGGATAGATATTTTCTTACTGCCGGATTTTCAGAGACGCCTCCAATAAACGCGACCTTGTCCCGAAACTCCTTGCCACGCGCGATTGCCGAACGGTAGTTGCGGCTGATTGCCTGATGGACACCGGCTGCAATTCGATCGCGCGGAGTGCCTTTTTGGTAAAGATGGGTGATGTCGGACTCTGTAAAGACCGCGCAGCGGCCAGAAAGACTCGCAGGGTTTTCGCAGTTAAGCGCAACCTGCGCGAATTCTTCGATATTTTCGTAGTTGAGCCTGGCGGACATGTGGTCGAGGAACGATCCGCTGCCTGACGCGCATTTGTTGCCCAAATTCGAGTCCACAACCAGCAGACGCCCACTCACGGGGTCGCGCTCAAAGAGCAAAAACTTCTGCGCCTCGCGCCCCATTTCAATGACCGTTCGCACTTCGGGATATAACGCATCGATGGCGGCGGCGAGCGCATTTGGCTCATGGATGGCATCAATGCTGATGAGTTCCTTTAATGTGGCTGAGCCCGCACCGGTCACGCCGCAGATAGCGCTTTGTTCTTTGCGGTCTTGAAGTATGCTCTCAAGCATTTCTTTGACGCGCAGCATCGGCTGGCCCTTAATCGGCGCTATGCCCTGGGGCACTATCGATCCGTCGTCAAGGACTATTACTGCTTTGACCGTATCGGAACCTACGTCAAAACCAATTCTTACAGGCACAAATAACATCCTCCCTATCTTTTGCGTCTGGGCTGATGAGGTAAGGAAGGGGCATATGGCGTTTTACCCAAGCTCAAACGCCTCTCAGACAGTATATTGTGATTGCTTGCCGCAGTCAAGACTGCAATACCCAAAATTGTTAAAAGCGAAGAGTCTATCTATATGTAAGAGGGCAATGGAGACGGCGCAGCCTATAGATCAGTCACGCAACTTTAAATCTCGCACATGCCCCTAAACCTGCACCAAGGGCAGTATTGTCTGTTGTCGGTCATCGGGAAATTTTCGATGTTTGCCGGGCCGTAGGCCGGTTCGAGCGCGAGCATTTCCGCAAAACTGCTTTTTGCTTCTTCGCGAACCGACTCGATTTCATCCTCGTTTGGCCGGAACGTATCTATACTAAACTCCGGGTAGAGATATATCGCGGCTAAATCAGTCGCGGTCGGCTCCCATTCCCACTTTGCCTTGGCATACAGAGAGTAAAGAATCAGTTGCCGCCTATCTTGCGCACTAGATGCGCCGGTTTTCCAATCAATAATAGTGGGAGCGCCGTTACAGTGCGCGAAGTCGATTTTTGTATATATATGAATGCCGTCGAGCTCGAAGCTGGGAAAGCCGTCCTCGTCAATTTCCATCCAGTTCTTTGTATCTGACGCAGCTATCTCGCGCCACGTATCGGAGCCGAATAAATTTTCAATACACTGCCATGCCGCCTGTCTTGCGTCGCGAGCGCGCTCACCTATATCCGGAAAATCATAGTAGTGTTCGAGCAGATTGGTGATGCTGGACATTTTGCGGCCTGCGGGCCGATTGTCAAGATGCCAAAGCCGTCTTTGCGACTCCATATACTTCTCGCGAATGATCTCGGACGCGCTTTGCTTGGCGATATCTATACCTACATCGACTCCCAGCCGAATCGAGCGCAGCGCGCGACATATTACTTCATGCACGACAGCCCCGCGCAGCATTGTGAGCGTGGATACATTGCGCATCTCGTAAATTTTCCATCGCATTTTCGGGTTTTGACCCCAGAACCTATCGTAGAAATAATGGCGACGGCACGAGTCAAAATGCGTCTTGCGTGAAAA
>JAEWSK010000222.1 GCA_023398345.1 Armatimonadota bacterium
AAAGTTATCAATGTTATCGAGATATATACGCGACATGGCAAGTGTGCGAAGATAGTCATGCGCACCGGACGCGTTGCCTCCTAGTGAAGTATTGCCGGGCTGGAAAGGCCACGCGATAAATGCTGTAAAAACGCCCGTGTCATCTTGAAGCGAGCGTATCAAGTCGAGATGAGCAATTCGATCCACAAACGTCTCGCCCATCCCAAAGACCATTGTGGCTGTCGCTCGCATATCCAACTCGGCTGCATTTCGCATTACATCGATCCACTGCGCCGCGCTGCATTTGCCGGGGCTGACAGACGCTCTCATATTATCTGTTAAGATCTCCGCACCGCCCCCGGGCAGCGAATCTAACCCTGCATTCTTTAGCCGAGAGAGCGTATCGCTCACGGTCAAGTTTGAAATTTTCGCGATATGAACAATTTCCGGCGCGGATAGGCTATGGAGTTGAACGCAATATCTATCTTTGATTTGCGCAAATAAGCGCTCGAAGTAGTTGATGTGCAAGTCGGGGTGAAGCCCGCCTTGCATAAGAATTTGCGTCGCACCAAGCGATACGGCCTCATCTATCTTGGCAAGAATCTCTTCGTCTGACAGTACGTATCCATCGGGATGCCCATAATCTCTATAAAACGCGCAAAACCGGCATCTAGAAATGCAGATGTTTGTGTAATTGATGTTTCGGTCAACCACGTATGTTCGGATACGCTCGGGATGCTTTTCGTTGCATATGGAGTCAGCGAGCATTCCGAGTTCCGGCAAAGACGACTCGCCCCAAAGCTTGAGTGCCTCGTCGTTTTTTATTCGATTAGAAGATAACTTACTGGTCATCGGGCGAAAACCTCAGGGGCCAAGAGATCATGAGCCTGCGCTTTACGTCTAAAAACTTCAATGCTTTGAATCTCGCGCTCTCCCATATTGTATTTTATGATGTTTGATAGATATTCATAGCACGTCTCAAACGACAGATTTAGTCTAATCGATTCTTCGCGCGCAATTTGACGAAGCATACTCATTCCTGCACGCTTGGCCTCGTGAAAAATTGATACGAGTTCATCATTTATACCATGGCCGGCCCACACTGCAAAAACTGCCGGAAGCCCGGTCAGTTTCGTCCATTCATCGCCGACGTCGATTACATGCAGGCCGTCCTTATTAAAAAGCATCGCCTCGTCACCGATCAACAAAACAGCGTCTACGTCGTCCGACACACCCATTCTTAAAATATCCGGCTCGACTCGAGTAAACTCCGGGCACGCGCCATAGCTCTCACTAAGTATAATTCGAGCGTAATTCGCGCCTGAAAGGCTGCTGGTGTCAAGCGCCACACGACTGATCTCTTTTGCCGGAACTCTGCTTAAAATCAGCACGCTTCGCACTGGACCGTTCGACGAAATACATATCTCAGGACAAATATCGAGTGTCGGGTTCGCAATGCAGGCAAAAATCGAGACGGGCGCAGCAGCTAAATACCCCTCTTCGAGCATGCGAGCCAACTTTGACGGCGGCGCGTATACGAATTCCCATCCATCCGGCATACCGCCGTGCTCAAGAGTGTATGTGAGCGGGCGCACGTTAAGATATGGTAAACATCCCAGCCTTGTCACGCTTGACCTCATTGTAAAGTGTGTCCCGTTCAACTGGAACGGTTCCGGTTTCTTCGATGAGTCGCTTGATCTCAGCAACAGTCAGTTTGTTCGGGGTAGTCGCACCCGCGCGATGGGTGATTTTTTCTTCGACTACTGTGCCGTCAAAGTCGTCCGCGCCGAAACTCAGAGCCACCTGCGCAAGCTTGACGCCAAGCATTATCCAAAAAACTTTTACGTGCCGAATATTGTCTAGCATCAATCGAGATATTGCATAAACTTTCAGATCGTCCATTGCGCTCATCGGCGAGGCCAACCCGGCCAAATCAGTATTGGCAGGATGGAATTTGAGCGGGATGAATGTCATAAAGCCGCCGGTGTCGTCCTGCAGATTGCGCAGCGAAACCATATGCTCAACGCGCTCGCGATACGTCTCGACATGGCCGTAAAGCATTGTTGCATTGCTGAATACCCCAAGCTCATGAGCATCACGCATAACTTCAAGCCATCGGCTGGCAGGGATTTTTTCAGGACAAATCTCAGCACGGACTCGAGTGCTAAAAACTTCCGCCCCACCACCTGGTATGGAGCCAAGCCCCGCCTCTTTTAAAGCCACCAGCGTATCGCGGATACTCATTTTTGCTATCTCGGAAATATGCGCAATCTCGACGGCAGTAAATGCCTGAATGTGGACAGACGGAAATTGCTCTTTGAGCGTCGAAAGCATTTTTATATAGTAATCAAACGGCAGTGTTGGATGAAGTCCACCCACAATGTGCAATTCTGTATACTTCATTCGCTCCCACTCTGAGCGCGCATTGGAAACAACCTCGTCAACACTCATCGCATAGGCATCAGCATCGTCTTCAGACCGCGAGTAGGCGCAAAATCTGCATCTATTCTTACATATATCCGTATAGTTGATATGTCGATTGACAATAAAGCGCGTAATCCGGCCGTTAATGCGCATGCGCAGTCTATCAGCTACGGCACTGATTGCGAAAATATCATCCGACGCAAAAAGTCTGACGCCGTCATCTGCACTCAACCTCTCGCCATCAAGGGCGCGGGCGAGGATGTCGGAAACATCGCTGTTATTAATCATATCTTCTATCATAAAAACACATCCACTGCCACAAACGCCAAAAGCAAGATGCTGACCACACCATTGAGGGTAAAAAATGCCGTATTCAGCCTGCTGAGGTCATTTGGCGATACAAGGCTCTGCTCATATGCAAGAAATACTCCGATCAATACCACGCCGACAAAATACACCGCGCCAAGTCCGGCCAATATTCCGAACCATGCGAGCAAACCAACCATGCATGCATGAAATAGTCGAGAAATCGCAAGTGCCCTACCCGTCCCAAGTCTTGACGGCAGCGAGAACAATCCCATTTTCTTATCAAACTCAATGTCCTGCAAAGAGTAGATAATGTCAAAGCCCGCTGTCCAAAATATCACCGCTGCGCTCAACACCATCGGCGCGAATTCGATTTGTCCAGTAACAGCTATCCATGCGCCGACTGGCGCAATTCCCAGGCACATGCCTAGCCACAGGTGCGAAAGGCTCGTAAAT
>JAEWSK010000273.1 GCA_023398345.1 Armatimonadota bacterium
TTGCTGGTTTGGTCGGAGCCGGGCGAACAGAAGTCGCGCGGGCAATATTTGGCGCAGACCCGATTGATAGCGGCGAGATTTTAATCAACGGTAAAGAAGTTAAAATCAAATCGCCGCGCCATGCAATTTCTATTGGCATCGGACTTGTTACTGAAGACCGAAAGGCGCAGGGGCTAGTGCTTGGATTGCCAGTGCGCGAAAACATCACGCTTGCTAATCTCGGCATTCTCTCGCGATTTGGTCTTATCAGCAGACGCCGTGAGCGCGAAGTGTCGCGCAAATATGTTACTGACATTCTTATTAAGACCCCATCAGTTGAACAAACGGTTCAAAATCTTTCCGGCGGCAATCAGCAAAAAGTTATTTTGGCAAAGTGGCTCTTCACTGAATCAAATGTGTTGATTTTTGATGAACCTACCCGCGGGATCGACGTCGGTGCAAAAACTGAGATATATCAGCTTATGAACCGCCTCGCGGCGAATGGTGTCGCGATTATTATGATATCTTCGGAGCTTCCTGAGGTGCTTGGGATGAGTGATCGAATTCTCGTAATGCATGAGGGTGCGATTGCCGGTGAGCTTAGTCGTAAGGATGCGACCCAGGAACGTGTAATGCAGCTTGCTACAGGAGGCCGGTAATGCGCAAATCCCAATCAACATCAGGACGTGGGCTTGTAAGCCAGCTTGTCTATTTTGGTTATATGCTGGTGTTTCTTGTTGGTCTGTGTCTGTTTTTTCAGATAATGACAGGTCGGACGATGAATCCGGATGGTGGTTTATTGCAATGGCTAACCGGCGGCACATTCATCACAGCCGAAAACTTTTCCAATGTGCTGCGACAGACATCGGTAACTACAATTATAGCCGTGGGCGCTACTATAGTTATCATTTGCGGCGGCATTGATCTCTCCGTCGGTGCAATTCTCGCACTTGCCGGAGTGTTGTCTACTGCCGTTATCATGCGTGGCTTTCCGATGCCATTTCCATATCCAGCGGATTCTGCAATGTCACCGACATGGTCACTTGCCGCGAGTCTTCCTTTGGCCGTAGTCGTTGCAGCCGTCGTCGGCGGCCTCTGCGGGGCGCATAACGCAATCCCCATCGTCAAGCTCCGTGTGCCGCCATTCATTGCTACTCTTGCGATGTTCTCACTTGCACGCGGGTTTGCCTATATTTATGTTGGCGGCGGGCAGGTTGGAAATCTTCCTGAGAGTTTCACTACTGTGATCGGCCAGGGTTATGTGATGCCGATAGTTGCGATATCAGTGGTAATTGTTGGCTATATCTTGCTTTCGTGGACAGGATTTGGTCGCGCTGTATACGCGATTGGTGGCAATGAACAGGCAGCCAGGCTGTCGGGCGTGAACGTTGCGCGAGTTAAGTTTTGGGTCTACGTGATTTGTGGTATGCTTGCAGGTATTGCTGGGCTGCTGTTAGCTGGGCGAATCGGGGCAGGGGATCCCAAGTCAGGAATGGGTTATGAACTTAATGCTATCGCAGCCGTAGTGGTCGGTGGCACCAGCCTTATGGGCGGTGTGGGCACAATCCCGGGCACGCTTTTAGGTGCGGTGATTATTGGATCTCTTGATACCGGCCTTGGCCTTATGGGCGTCAACTGGTTTGTGCAGATGGTCGTCAAAGGTTATGTGATTCTCATGGCTGTTGTGCTGGACCAAATGAAGAAGCGGGCTTGATAGCAAAGCTATAAACATACAAATAAAAGGGGCTGTCATTATAGACAGCCCCTTTTTCATGATGATTTGTGTGTAGTTGCTACTCCAAATAATCTCTCAACTTGCGGCTTCGGCTTGGATGGCGAAGCTTTTTAAGCGCCTTTGCCTCGATTTGCCGTATGCGTTCACGTGTAACCTTGAAGTGCCGCCCGACTTCCTCAAGGGTTCTGGAATAACCATCATCGAGACCAAATCGCATCTTAAGCACATCCCGTTCGCGAGGTGTTAGATTGTTTAACGACTCCTCAATCTTCTCGCGCAGGATCAAATTCGATGCGGCCTCCGAAGGCGAAATTGCCTCGTCATCCTCTATGAAGTCTGCCAAACGGCTATCTTCTTCTTCGCCGATTGGTGTTTCGAGTGACAACGGCTCCGGTGCTATGCGCTGTATCTCGCTGACACGATCCGGTGCCATTCCCATCTCATACGCGACTTCATCAAGCGTTGGTTCACGACCCAAGTCCTGCAAAAGCTGGCCTTTAGTCTTAATTAGTCTGTTTATAGTCTCGACCATGTGAACAGGAATTCGTATCGTTCTTCCCTGATCAGCAATGGCTCGCGTTATCGCCTGGCGGATCCACCATGTCGCATAGGTGCTGAATTTATAGCCCTTCCGGTAGTCGAATTTTTCGACCGCACGGATCAGTCCTATATTGCCTTCCTGAATCAGATCAGGAAAACTCATTCCGCGCCCAGAATAACGCTTGGCAATGCTTACAACCAACCTTAAGTTTGCCTCTGTAAGAACGGCTTTGGCTTCATCATCACCGGCTTCAATTCGTTTTGCCAACGACACTTCTTCGTTTATTGTAAGAAGCGGCGTTTTGCCTATCTCGCGAAGCCACATTCGCACAGAGTCATCTAGCGGCAAGCCTTCTACAGCGGCAAGGTCACCATCGGCATGTTCGGTCTCTTTTGTGCCGTCATCGTCGTCGATATCGATTTCTCTCGCTACGTCCCTAACTTTTTCGACGACACGAATACCCTCATCTGCAAATGTCTGCAGGATGTCATCGACCTGCTCGGCATTGATGTCTTCATGGCTGAGGGTGTCGTTGATCTGATCGTAGGTCAGAACGCCGTTACGCTTGCCTTCTTCTATTAGCCTTTGCAGGCGATCGTTACCTTTCAGTTCAACAGCCACCGCGCTCATCTCCCTTCGACTGCCGGAGCCGGTTTTTGAAATAATCACTCATAGATTCTCAACTGTCCATTCATCGACGCCACGGCCCAGAGGTCTCTTTGACAAGTTTCATATACTCCTGAAACTCATCATCACCTTGCTGCACAACACCTTCCTCGATTTTGAGTGCAAGGTTGCGCATCCGTGTGCGTCGCTCGTTTTTTTTGTGATCCACTATTGCCTGAATCAGCCCCTCGACCGGGTGATCAAACTCAGATTCATCTTGTCCCGTCAGAAGATCAAGCAACAAACCCTCTGCCGGTGTATTGGAGACTAGTTTTCTCAAGTTCTCCTGATCTATTTTTCCCAGTTCAGAGTATTGCTTACTCAATGCCTCAGCAAGTGCAATGCAATCAGTGCCTGTAAATTCATTCGGCGAAAGCACATCAAAAACCTTGCTTGCATCTGCTCGCGAGAAAAGAATTATACCTAAAAGTAATTGCTCCCACTTTTGCAAAGGAGCAAGATGTGTTTTTTGCCGTCCATTTGGCGCAGACGAACGCACTAACTTCGAACTGTTGCCACTATGGGCCATTCGTGATTTCTTGCGAGATATTTCGCCTCTAATATGGTCTTCCGCCAGTGTTGTTCCTGTGCTGAAGTTTGGATGATATTTCGCCAGAAATCTTATTAACCGTTCGCGCTCAACTGCGCCATCAACTTCGGCAAGAATATCGATAGCTTCTCCTAATGCACTTGTTTTACCTTCATCTGTTGAAAGATCGTGACGTGATAATGCAAGTTTAATTTTATAATCCGGTAATGGTAAAGCTTTGTTTAGCAATTCGGCGAATACCGATACTTTTCCGCCGCGCAAAAGGCTGTCGGGATCCTCGCCCTTAGGCATGTTTAATATGCGCACCCGAAACCCTGCCTGCTCAAAAACGGGCGCACTTTTCATTGCCGCATTGATGCCTGCGGAGTCCGAATCAAAAGCAAGCACCACATTTTTAGTAAAACGACCAATAACACTTACGTGTTCGTCGGTAAGCGCTGTTCCCATAGTGGCAACTGCATTATTGAAACCGGCAGACTGGGTCGTAATTACGTCCATATAGCCCTCAACGACGATCACTTTATCCTCGTGGGCAATAGACTTGCGTGCAATATTCAAGCCATAAAGCGTTTTGTTTTTCGCAAAAAGCGCCGTCTCAGGCGAGTTGAGATACTTTGGTTGTTCATCTCCGAACGATCTGCCGCCAAATGCTATGATACGGTCAGAAGAATCCAAAATTGGAAATATCAATCTGTCTCGAAAACGATCATAAAATCCAGTCGAGCTTTCGCGGGCCACGAGCAATCCGGCCTTAATTGCATCGGCAATATCAATGCGTTGCTGCTGCATGTAATTTAGCAAGCCATCCCAACCGGCGGGAGCGTAGCCGATTTTATAGATCTCAATTGCATCTGCTGAAAGTCCGCGCCGGCTTATATAGTCTTTTGCTTTGTCAGACTGTGTCAGCGCCTCGCGGAAGTAAGCGCATGCAACATTGTTTGCGCGCACTATGCGTTCGCGTTCGCTATATGCTCGCGCTGCCTTTTCAGAACGCTCTATTGTGACCCCGACTTTTCGTGCCAGTTGCTCGACAGCCTGCGGGAATGTCAGATTGTCTATTTTTTGCACAAATTTAAAGACATCTCCGCCTTCTCCGCATCCAAAGCACTTCCATATCTGCCTTTCAGGGTTCACGTGAAACGATGGTGTCTTCTCACCATGAAATGGGCACAGCCCCGTGAAAGTGCGCCCTGTTTTGCGCAGCGCGACATGAGCAGATATAATCTCCACCAAGTCGCATTTTTCACGGATTTCTTCAATGGGATAATGAAAATTGTCCATTGATGTGACCCCGACAAAGAATGAGCCCCCGCGGTCATTGCGCGGAGGCAGATTTATTTATATGAAGTGCGAAATAAGTGCATCGCACATCACCGGTGCAAAATCCAGCAACTACTGCTTCAATTGCTCTGGAACCATTGCTATCGTAATCCCGACAAGTTTCTTGTCTAAGAATGTATAAAGAGCACGGCTTTTATTTACATAGCTTGCGCGCAAGAACCTGCCCGCATATCTCTGACTTTCGGGATAGCCACAGACCCAAATCACGAGCTTATATGTGTCACCAAGCTGTAGTCCCGTGCGAGTCTTTGAAAGACCCCAAGGCCCTTGGCCGCCGACTGTGATCTGTGTCACAAGTCCGTCAGTTATGATGAACTCAAGAGTAATGCCACTCGGCAAATCGTATGTCCAGGTAATCTCTTCTGAAGTAATTATGCTTGGGCCACTGCTGACCGTAGGAGCTACAACCGCCGTCGCCGGTGCTGATAGACCCGGCAGGCTGGGAAGTGCCTGATTTACGCCTGCTTGAAGCCCGCCGCCAAAAATATTCGTCTGAGGCGGTGTGTAAGGAATCCCAGACACGACCGGGGCTGTTTTTTGAGCAGCTTCCGACTGCGTTGTGCCGATTGTAATGCGGCTTGGGTTTCCCCATCTGGAAAGGACTTCTTTAGCCGGACGTCCTAGTTTTATAGCGGCAAGCGAGTCTTCCGGGAGACGCGGCGAATGGAACACACGCCCTTTGCTTACCGAAGCTCCCTTTACAATCTTGCTGGGAACGTATACTTTACCAGTGGATGCAGTGTATTTTTTTGTAGCGGCTGTGCACATAGTTGTTAATGTCAGAGCTATTGCTACGGCCATTGTTATTTTTACGGCACAAGCCTTGCGGAACATGAACATCGAACGCAACTCCTCCGCGCCTTCCGCGCTGTCGAATCCAATACAACTTAAACTCCGCATCTGTCTATTCCTCCCAACACGGCTTAGTTTTTTGCCGTCTTAGCGTGGCAATTCGGACACAGTTACAAAATCGTAGCCTTTGCGCCGAAGCGTATCGATAATATCCGGCAATGCCTGGAGCGTGACCAACTCAAGATTGTGCAATAAGACTATGCCGCCCGGTCGTGCTGATGATACTACATAATTGCACAGTTTCTTTTGACTTTTTCCCTCGTAAGGTGAGCAATTTGATGACCAAAACACCGTGGTCAATCCAAACCTGCGCGCCACGACCGGCAGTTTCTTTCCCTCGTGGCCGCCAGGTGGGCGAATATATCGAATTTCTTTACCAGTCAACGCTCGCAAGGTCGCTGCAGTCTTAAACAACTCCTGCGTTATTTCAGATTCGCTGAGATATTCAAGGTCGCGATGATGATATGTATGTGAACCGATCTGATGGCCTTCGGCAGCAATGCGCTTTACCGTGTCGCCAAAGGCATCGGCTTGCATTCCTACGATAAAAAAAGTGGCCTTGACACCTTTCTCTTTCAAAATGTCCAATATCTTGCCCGTGTCGGCTCTTGGGCCATCGTCAAAGGACAAAGCAATAACTTTCTTAGCAGCACTGCCCGCGTAAAGCGGCGATGGTTTTTCGCATGGCCCATAAAGTGCTGATAGGCGCTTTGCTGCATTAGAGTTGTTCGGATCGGCTGCAAGCACACGTTCAAGGGCAGCTTTTTCAGTTTGCCTGTCTCCACGCTTTGATGCACACAGTGCCAAATTATAATTTATTGCAGCGGCGGATGGCTTTATAGTCATACAATTCCATAGTCGCTGCCATAACTTCTCCGCTCGTTCGCCCGTGGCGCGGGCCGATGGAAGTTCAATGCCTTTGTTTGCGACCAAAACCATCTGTGATTTCGCGCTTACTATTGTGCCTAATGCATCGGTGCCTTCGATCCTGACCGAGTGCACACCGTTGGGCAACTTAGTGGTATTCCACACATAATTAAACGGCGGTGTGTTGCTAATTCCGACAAACTTGTCGTCTACGAAAAACGTTACAATCCGCACGTTGCCGGCCTTGGATAGATCAGCTCTAAGGCTTACATTACCCGACACCGGAGTCAGCTTACTTCTGGACGGCAACGAATGTCGATACGATTTGTCTATTTGCCAACCCGTAAGCACAATCGGTCTAGCTCGATCAAAAGTCATCGAACAGCCTAGTCGCTCACCGCAGCCGGCCCTATGTGCCTTTGCTTGCAAATCGCGCAAAATAGGTTCGGCATCGTTGTAGTTGCCGGATTTAATTAGAGCCATCGACCGCAAAGCCTGCAGAGATTGGTCGTGTGAATCCTCGATTGGCGGATGATAGTCGCCGCCTGCAAGAAATTTCACATAACTTATTACTCCTCCGATATTTATATCAGGAGACTGCTGTTGTGCTTGGCAGAACAGTCGGGCCGCCTCGGAAAGACCAGGCTTTGCCAGTGCGACAAGGCCAAGCCCATAGCTTGCTGCGGCACAGTCGTGGTCGAGTTGAGATGCCGTGTCAAACTCACTTTTTGCTTCCGATGCCGGACGCCCTCCCGTCAGCAGTGCGTAGCCAAGAGCACAATGTGCCAACGGGTCATTGGCATTGTCGCTAAGCGCCTGACGCAGACTTCGAGTTGCATCGTGCATGCGACCAGACTCGATTGCTCCGAGCGCCTCGTTTACATAATCCAGATAATTTTTTGTGTCTGCAATTGCGCAGTTTACTATCAGTAGCGTAAACGCGCATATAATTGCTGTCTTATAAAATAGCGGGCGGATGTTCAATTCCCGGTAATCTTTCATGCTTTTCAATAGTTTATTTGTATGACGACAGGGCGAGCAAAATAGTTTCGTGTAGAGTCAAGATGACGAGCCTTGTAAGCGGCAACAGCTTTAATGGCCATAATAGGAACACGAACTGACTTGTCGCAGTCCAATCAAATGATACCCTTGTAAGCATAGTGAGCGCAATACGCGTTGACGCGGATATGCTTGACGTAGTAACATTTGGTTAATCTTAGCCTCGAGTGGAGATTTTTTGATATGGCCCGTTATTGTTGTAAATTCGTCTTTCTCATGACTGCCATTTTTATTTTTGCAACGGCCGGTTGTGGAGCATTTCAGTTGCTTGCTCCGACCGAGGGACAAGCAGTGCGTGAGAGCATGAAAATCCTAATCCCATCGGGCATTGTTTCCGATGGCGGGTTCATATCAGTCAGGTTGGGTGACAAAGGGGCTGAAAAATTCGTGGCAGCAATCAGCAAGGACGCAGCAAAACCGGACAGCAACAATAACCTTGCGTTTTTCTGGAACACCAAGTCGCCATATTTTGAACCGAACGATCCGGTCAAGCCGCATTACTTCAAGGATGGGCGATATCCATTCACTGTGCAAATTCATGACGCGTCCAGCAAGGTTACTGATTCCGCATCGGTTACAATCGAGCTCAGGAACCGCGTGGCCCGAACAAATCCTGCGCCCGGTGTTAAACTTTTCAATTCACTTTCATTTGGTCAGGTGAACAATTATCGCGTAAACTGTGATTTGTCGGTTTTTGAGGTTGTAAACAATGTCGGGCTGCCGATTCTTGGCGGAATGGGCTTGTCCGGAGAATCAGTTGTGATTCAGAGCGTTGAAGATGCCAGGCCCGGCGGCGAATATTTGATTCGCCTTCGCGAAGACGATAGAACTTGGGTGGCGGCATACGGTGTGAAGAAATATATATACGCAGACCAAGAGTTCAAGCCACAGCTTTATCGGCTAATAAACAAGCACGGCAATGTGCTTAGCGAGAATATGTTCGCCAAGCAGGCGAAATACGAGATAATGGACATTCTTCCCACTCTGCCTACGGGCGTTGTTAAGGAAGGCGATTCGTGGCCGGATAAAATGACTCTCAAGATCGAGGGCATTACACCAATGGCAGAGTTTGATGGCAATGCGACATTGGATTCATTCGAGTGGGAGAGCGGCCGAGAATGCGCGAAGATCAAGTCGACATTGTCGAGTCCTAAACCAATAACGCTTGCAAACGGCAAAATCAAAGGCATTGGGCCTGTCAATGCCGAGG
>JAEWSK010000286.1 GCA_023398345.1 Armatimonadota bacterium
GTTGGACATCTGAATAGCCCAACTTCTTTGCTTTACAAAGTACATCTGACGACACGCTAACCAGCGATTTGCCGACAAGTCGGGTCTCAAAATCAACTAACTCCCGTATGTTTTCAATAAACCAGGGGTCAATCTTGCTCAAGTTGGAAATGTCTTCTGTGCTCATACCGTTCTCAACGGCATAGCGCAAGTAAAACAGCCTGTCGGCATTCGGTTGCACCAGCTTAGTCCGGATAAGATCCATATTCTTGCGATCTTCGTCCGGGATGTCCATGCCGTCAGAACCAAGACCGAACCGGCCGATTTCCAATGATCTAATGCTCTTCTGCAAAGCTTCTTTGAAGTTGCGTCCGATAGCAATGGCTTCGCCGACTGATTTCATAGAAGTATTGAGGATATCGTCTGCGCAAGGGAATTTCTCAAATGCAAAACGGCAGACTTTCACCGCGACACAATTCATTTTGGGGTCGCAGCCCAAGCAGGTCGTGCCGTTTTTAACCTCATCTAGTGTAAGGCCAACAGCCAACTTTGCCGACACGCGTGCAATCGGAAAACTTGTCGCTTTGGATGCCAGGGCAGAGCTTCGGCTTACGCGCGGGTTTACCTCTATAATGACAACATCGCCGTTTGCCGGATTAACTCCATACTGAATATTTGCAGCACCGGTTATATCAATCGCACTTACGACTTTTTTTGAAAGCTCAGTAAGATGGTCCAATTCGGAAGTTGTAAGAGTTTGCGCGGGAATCACTGCAACAGAATCGCCCGTGTGGATTCCGACGGGATCGATATTTTCAATGCTTGCAATTGTTATGACATTGTCTTTACAATCTCGGACAACCTCTACTTCGACTTCTTTATACCCCAGCACCGACTCTTCGATAAGCACCTGATGTACCGGGCTAGTCTCTAGTGCAAACGCCAGCATCTGCACGAACTCTTCCATGTTGTAGGCGATCCCGCCACCAGCACCGGCCATTGTGTAAGATGGTTTAAGAATGGCCGGAAACCCAAGATCTTTTATGATCTGCAGTCCCTCTTTATATGAATCGGCCATGCCACTTTTGGGAGCGGGAATGCCGATACTGTGCATTGTATCTTTAAAAAGCTTGCGATCCTCTGAGCGCGCAATTGCCTGAGCATTTGCTCCTATTATCTCGACGCCGAACTTCGTCAGCACACCTTCGCGATTAAGAGATGCTGCAAGGTTAAGACCAGCCTGTCCACCAAAGGTCGGCAAAAGCGCGTCAGGGCGTTCTTTTTCGATTATTTTAGTTAAAGACACTAGTGTCAGCGGTTCTATATATGTGTAATCAGCCGTGCTGGGATCGGTTGTAATTGTTGCGGGGTTCGAGTCGACCAACACAACCTCGTAACCCTCTTCACGAAGCGCTTTACACGCCTGCGTCCCAGAATAATCGAACTCACATGCTTGTCCAATAACTACAGGCCCGCTTCCGATAACAAGAATTTTGTGTATATCAGTTCTTTTCGGCATTAACTTAACCCCCACCGATCTCATCATAACATCAAACAAATCCGCAGGGGGCAAGAAAATCGCTCCCGCCGCAGGCGCGTGTGATGACATAAAAGCTTTGTGTCTTTAATTACGAATGCTTATGCTTAAAAATCACTTATGTGTTGGATTTTACTTATGCAAACAATATGCCTAGACCTTCATTCAAGCACCTTTGCGATAGGGCATGCAAATTATGGATTTAGGCCCCCCACCCGATTTGCACAACTACAAGCGACGCCGCGGGAAGCGGACGGTTCAAAACCAGTTTAAGTCGCGTGCCCGTCAATATGCACTCTATGGACGGGTCGGAGTGCCATTCTCCTTTTTGAGAAAGAATTCTGATCTCTTTTGGATGGCGGGATGGCGATAGTTGTATTGTAACGTTAGGCCATTCGTCCTGGCTTAAATTAAACGCCCCCACAATGCTGGTGTCGGCTTTATCGATCAAAAACGGTAGCGGATAGACGCCTCCATCCACTGCAATTTGCTCTTGGCTTTGAGATAACCACGAGATGAGAAAATCAATTTGCCTTTTTCTATGCAAACCAAGAAACGCGTTGCCTGCGCAATAGTCGATATCAATTGGATATATTGCTATTCTGCCGCCCAACTTATTTTTATATGTGATTAAAAAAGGATACACCGGCTCTGCATCGGGATTGACCACCCTGGATACGACTCTTGCACCTGGCATTGGTTTAAGTTCTGCCATTACTGCATCGCCGCTTAGATCGGGCAGCGTTAGAGTCATGTATGTCCTCGGTGAGCCACCAAAGTCTTCGTCAAAATACTCTTCGGCTGCAATAGGCTTGTCAGACTTTTTATACAGCCTATTTATGCCACATCCAACATATTCCCCATAGCCCATTTCGAGCAGGCATTGTAAGGCGCTCAAATCGAGAATAACTCCTCCCGAAAGAATCTGCCGTATGTGTTCATCCGAAAGTGATCTCGCAACCTGGCCAGACAAAGCATAGGTTTCACTTTCGCCGTATGATACTGCATAGCCAAGTGGTTCCAGCACCTTTCGCCAAGCATCTCCACCCGCGCAAAGCCCGCGCCAATTAGAATCAGGCTTCAAGTGAACATGACGAGTGCCGTCCTCGGCATGGATTAACCCGATACCCTTGGATTTTCCGCCTCGACAGCTATCGATAAGCGCGCTAAAAAACGGTTTGTTTGCGTGCAGCATTTCTCCAATGCTTGGGTCGGACTCTAACGGCGTTCCCAGATGATCTGATATGCTCAGCGTAACCCCATCGGCTCCAAAAATGCAGGATAAGGCGCATTGAAGAAAAGTAAATTTCGTCGACTTTGAATACGCTGAAAACGGGAAGTTTTCAACTTCGGTTTGCACAATTGCACTGGCACTCAGACATTGCATTACTGCGCGCATACAGTACTCCGCCTGATATAAGCCTCGCAAAGAATCTTCCGTATAATTGAGCAAGCAAGGTCGTATATGCAATGGTTTGTCGCCCGCAAGAGCAGAAGTAAATTCACTCCAGTTTCTACCCTCAATGGAGTGCGAAGTCGGGGTGCTGCACATCAAACCCAGTCTCGTGTTTGGAGAAACTTCGTGGACGATCTGCTCGAGAAAAGCCACTGTCTCGTTAGCAAGCTCACGATTCATCTCCAGCCATATTGCACGCCACGGATGCGGTTCGCCGGGTGCAAGTAGTGCCCTGACCAAATCCTCTCGCGCAACTTGCTCTCCGATGCGTTCGGAGAACTCTTTAATATGAATGTCACAAAAACAGCCGTATTCCACCGGCGGATGATTTAGCAGCCTAATATCATCTTCGACCCACAGCACATGAGGTTCAAGTGAGGCGTATAAACTCCAAAGCTCCCGGGTTATTTCGCGCCATCCTGGAGATAATGGACACGCGCATGCTTTGCACTGCACGCCATCATGGCCGACCATCAAGTCAACATCGGGGTGTGTCGATTTTAAATCCCTGCCGCGATCACAATGATGCAAAGTCACCCATGGATTGATTGAAAAAAGCACACCTATATCAGTTAGTCGAGATTTCATCTCGCGCAAAACAGGTAAAT
>JAEWSK010000016.1 GCA_023398345.1 Armatimonadota bacterium
CAAAGACCAACTTCGGTCGGCGGATTTTGACGATATTCCAGCTTCGCTTGCTCGACTGTTTCCGCTCGAAGGTGGCCTTGCTGAGGCGGCATCAATGGGTCCGGATTTGCTTCGTCAGGACTTCGTCGCCATTTCAGGCAGCGTGGGCA
Source organism: Armatimonadota bacterium (assembly GCA_023398345.1). Classification (GTDB taxonomy): domain Bacteria; phylum Armatimonadota; class UBA5829; order UBA5829; family UBA5829; genus DTKD01. The sequence continues at coordinate 150 of JAEWSK010000016.1, forward strand.
TAGAGGAGATGCTTGAAAACCTCAAAAACGGCAGTAACATCCGGCTATTTGAAGCTCTTTTTTGCTCGGGTGGCTGCATAAACGGCGCCTGCTTCGGTGAGGGAAAAGACGTTTTTCGCCGTCGTAACTATATACTTCAGCACCAAAAGCGAGCCTCGCACGAAGCCGATGACACGCAACTTCTCGAGGCTATGAAGAAAACACTGCTCAAGCGCACAATAAGTGAAAATCCCATAGATCAGCCCAATATCAGCGAAGACGCGATAAGAGAAGTGCTTGCGCGAACCGGCAAGACTCAGCCGGAAAATGAACTCAACTGTGGTGCATGCGGCTATCCGACGTGCCGAGACAACGCAATTGCAGTGCTCACCGGAATGGCAGAGCACACAATGTGCATTCCTTGGATGCGAAAAGTAGCCGAGCGCAAGACCGACCAAATAATCGACAACAGTCCAAACGGCATAGTCATAGCGGACTCGCGCTTGCGCATTGTTGATTTTAACACTGCATTTGCGGGCATGTTCTCCTGCGGCCCCGGCATAGTCGGCAAGCCGCTGTCGACGCTTATGGACCCTGGAGATTTCGAGAAAGTGCTGGCTGGTGCGGTTGATCGCATCGTCAATAAGGACGTCTCATTTCCTGCCTATCATATAAGCGCAAGCATGAACGTCTATCGGCTTGAAGACGAGGATCTTGTAGTAGGCATACTTGCAAACGTCAACAGAGGAACGGACGGACTCAGTCGGCTCGATCAAATACGCGAGGAAACTCTATCGCATGCCGAGCAAGTCATACAAAAACAGATGCTCATGGCTCAGGAGATAGCCGGAATCCTTGGCGAAACCACAAGCGAGACCAGGGTGCTTTTGCGCAAACTCACTGAACTTATGAAAGAGTCCGACGAAAACAGCCTCGGCGGTCATGCCGACAAAAAATGAAGCGCTTTGCGGTAGACATAGTTACTCACCAGTTTTCCAAGAACGGTGAAGACATATGCGGGGATGCATTTAAAGTCTCCCACATGCCGGACTCGACTATCATTGTCATGTCTGACGGTTTGGGCAGTGGAGTAAAGGCCAACGTGCTCGCCACAATGACAGTCGAACTGGCCAGCGGATTGTTTCGAGGCGAACTGTCACTTCAAGAGATCGTCGAAACTCTTATAGCCACGCTTCCGGTCTGCCGGTGGCGCAACATCGCCTATTCGACATTTTCTATCGTGCGAATATACGACACCGGACATGTTACAGTCGCCGAGTACGACACCCCGACACTTATTCACATCCGCGACTGCATGCGGCCAACTGCGCTTGCAAGCACAGAGCGTACAATTTTAGATAAGCCCATCAGAGAATCTTACTTTAGGTTAAAACCCAATGACTCCATATTGCTCTATACCGACGGCATCGTCTACGCAGGAGTGGGCGAGGGGCTTTCGATGGGCTGGCAAGAAGATGGAATACTCGATTATATTTCACAGATAGCGCCGACTCTGTCAGGGGACTTCGAGCAAATTGCAGACTGTGTTGCCGAAACCGCGCTGGGGCTGTGGCATGAGCGGCCAGGTGATGACGGGACGGTTTTGTGTGCCAGATATCGCAGAGCTCAGCATGCTGTTGTGCTCACTGGGCCGCCGATGGACAAGACGCTCGTCAGCCGAATGCACAAAGATTTTCTCGGCCGCAAGGGCATAAAGATTGTGTGTGGCGGCACAACTTCACATCTGCTGGCCGATCACTTGGGCCAAGAACTTGTGCCGGATGAGCGATATATTGACACAGACCTTCCGCCAATTGCCAAGCTTTCGGGGATTGATTTAGTCACTGAAGGTATTCTCACGCTCAGTCGCGCCACTGAATATCTTTCAAAGGGTCGTCCCGCAGATAAAATCGATGCCGCCACTACGTTGCTCGACCAACTCGAATCCGCCGACGGAATAAGATTTATGGTCGGCACAGCCCGCAACCCGGCCCATCAAAATACCGGTCTCCCCGACTCGATGTTTCTGCGCCGCACAGTAGTCGAGCAACTGGCAAAACAGCTAGAAGCTAACGGCAAAGAAATCGAACTGCGCTATTATTAAAAAGCAAGTTCGCTGGCTATTTGTCGTCGGCGATTAAGCACTTCGTGACTTCGCCGATGTACATTCGATGGTAGTCATTTTCAGGATAGGCGTCGGCTATTGTTGGATCGATAAAATTTTTCGGGTCGATGTCCTGAAAATACATTTTGCGGCACTCAAGCACGATTCGCGCCTCATCAAAGTAGACCGCGCCGGAGTCAAAGCATAAAGGTGTCAGGCCGGTCTCTTTGACTTTATTTACATCTCTGCCGGAATGCGAGCCGCAGTATTCGAGTGCCTTGCGGTGCTTTTGATCGAAGAAACAGAGCGTGAATGAGTCGCCCTTTTCCATAAAGTCGAATGTGTGCCGCTGCGGGCGAATTACACAAAAGCATGCCGGTTTGAACCATATTTCGCCGAGACCACCCCAGCTTGCGGTCATCGTGTTAAATGAATCAATTTCACCGGCGGTGATTAACATCCAGTCTTTGCCAATAAGTTTAAATGCGCTTTCGTTTAGGTCTTGAGGCGCGATTTCTTTGAAGTTTGCCATTTCACTCTCCCTGTTGCATGATTGGTAGTTTAGCGTTTTGCATCGGGGTAGTCAAATACGCAATGAACTATAATTTCGTGCTGGCCTTATCAAGTATTGAAAGCTGATAATCGCATATCCAATCGATGTGTTTTTTCTCTGCCAAATAATATGCTCGATGTTTGCCTCTTTTGCTTTGTTCCATTGTCGCTATGTGTCGTGGTAGACTAGAAATGGAACGGAGCACAAGACCGCAATGCCATACTACAAACGCAATATCTACATACTATCCGTCACCATATTTATGGCCACGCTGAGTTGGAACCAAGTTGTGCCGTTTCTGCCCAAGTTTATCCAACAGATCGGGGGCGGAGAGCACCTGAACTATTGGGTTGGCTTAGTATTTGCAGCGCAGTCGCTTGCCGCCATAGTAATGCAGCCGTTCTGGGGCAAGCTCGGCGACAAATATGGCCGCAAGCCGATGATTATTCGCGCCGGCATCTGCCTTGTCGGAGTCTATTTCGGAATGAGCCTCTGTCAAGCTCCCTGGCAGCTTGCGATATGTCGGTTCCTAAACGGCGCGCTTACAGGATTTATCCCTGGTTCGATGGCTCTTATTGCTACCAACACGCCTGAGGAACATGCGCCAAGATATACCGCAGTTGCCCAGACTGCCTACAACATGGGGCTTATAGTCGGCCCGGTGGTTGGAGCAATGCTGGCGATGCAGTTTGGGTATCGCGGCTCTATGGTCGTCTCGGGGACAGCGGCTGCAATTTCGACACTGCTGGTGTGGCGTTTGGTGCGTGAGCCGAACAAAGTATATACAATCGAGAAGACGAGTCTAATTGAGGATTTTGGAATATCACTTCGTTCGAGGCTGCAAAGATCTATACTGATCGTGAGCATGCTGGGTGCGATTTTTAGCGCAGCTATTTGCCCATATCTCGTGTTGCACTTAGATACGCTCGGCAAAGGCCAACCCGACTGGGTCTCCGCAGTCATATTTGCGCTTCCTGCAGTGGCGTTTGTTTTGACGGCGTATCAGTGGACGCGTATTGGAGAGCGTTGGGGTTACGACAAAACTATAGTTC
>JAEWSK010000020.1 GCA_023398345.1 Armatimonadota bacterium
GCTCGACCGTGCCGCTCCAGTGAGGAACCATCCGATGAAAATGAGCCACAGCCCACCTATCAGCGAGCCAGTAATGACGATACCGCCAAATCCAAGCGCCATCAACAAATAGCCGAAGCCCTGGCCCGAATATGATGCCCATTGGGTAGCTTTTTGTAAATCGCCAGTCGATCCCCATATAATCGACCGCAGAACGCGGCCGCCATCAAGTGGGAACCCCGGCAGTAAATTGAACACGCCTAAAAAGAAGTTAATAGTTGATAGATAGCCGACAAGCGCAACTGCGGCAATCGGCCATTTCATACCAAGCCCCAGTGTTTCGAGTCCGGCAAAGAAACCCGCTATCACAAAGCTCATAGCCGGGCCGGCAGCCGCCATCCAAAACTCCTCAGTAGCCGATTTTGGCTCCTCGGACGTCTGCGAAATGCCACCGAAGATAAATAGCGTTATGCCCCGAACGTCCATGCCGTATCTGCGAGCGACCAGACTGTGGCTGAGTTCGTGGATCAGCACGCTCACAAATAGTAATATTGCGGCTGCAACTCCGAGAACCCAGTTGGTAGTCACGTCGAAATTGTGCCGCAGACTTGGGAAATAGCCGCTGGCAAGCGTGAATACTACTAAAAAGAAAATCAATAGCCAAGACCAGTCGATACTGATCTCAAAGCCAAATATCTTGCAAAGCTTTACTCCATGCATGTCAACACCGCCCAAAGCAATCTCTTAAAGCTTTACCCAGTGAGACACCCAAACAAACTCAGCTATGCAAGAGCCTGATACTATTGATTTTCCAAATTTACGCAATCCGCTCTGAGGGTTTTACCCCTCAGGCCTCGGATTCGTTTGCGGACGGTTCTCGGCGAGAACTGGCATCCATAAACGTCAATACGTCGGAGAGTTTAAACCTACGCTGATTGCCGGCAGTGCGGTAGTGCTTCAGCACGCCCCTGTTGGTATATCTGCGCACGGTTGTGGGGCAGACATTTAGGATTCTTGCCGCCTCTTCGAGACTTACTGTCGGGTCTAATAGTCGCTGTATAAGTCCTTCACGAGTTTCCTTGAATGCCTTGTATGAGTTCTGGGCTACTTCTGTGGACGCCGTGCCGAACAAAGTCTGAAGATGCTTGGGCATTCGATCCCAATTCGCCTGCGTATCATCATTTGTCGCCTGCGGCTCAACGCGCGGTTTTGCGGCCTTTATTGGCTTTGGCATATCGACAGGCTTAGGTGTCTCCACCTTTGTGGGCGGAGCGGGTGTCATTGTAAATTCCGAACGATTTTGAGCTGTTGGCTGCGGGACATTTTTAGCTTTGATAACCGGTCGCGGTTCGCCGGTTCCTTCGGCTAGATGTAGCCTGGATTGCTCCTTAGGCAGCTCAAAAACGCGCTCCTCCACCTCTTCAACAACCGGACTTTGGGAGGATCTGTTTAAAAAGCTAAAGAAGTCCTCGACCTGTGGAGCCTCATCTTCTGCAAACAGCCTGGCGCTGCCTGTGCCCTCATCTGTGGACAATGAATCAGTTGCAAGCGATGCATCAGCAACCACCTCGACCGCTTCCATTGTCGCAACTATGGAAGCTGGCGCCTCTCTTACCGGGCCCTTGATTTCCACGTCCGCAATGCGCGGCGAGCCGACGGATTCCTGAGCCGACGGCGTTGCCGATTCGCTAGCCGCAGTATCTGAATAGGCCTTTTTTGCCTTAAGCTCCTGCGCCTTAGCCTCTACTTGCTTAAACCACTCTCCCAACTTGTTGTCATAGTTTGCCATCTCTACACCCTTCTCCCTCAAATCAGTAAAGCAGCATTGCATCTCCGAAACTCAGAAACCTGTATTTCTCGCACACCGCCTCGTAATATGCCCGCCGAATCAACTCTGCCCCGCTAAATGCGCTAACGAGCATAAGTAGTGTTGACTTTGGTATATGAAAATTAGTGACCAAGGCTCCAACGACTTTAAAATCATAACCCGGTCTAATAAACAACTTCGTGTGCCCCTTTATTGGGGCCACTTTGCCCTTTGCGATTGCCGCACTTTCCAACGCCCTAGCGCTGGTCGTGCCGACACAGATAACTCGGCCCTTTGCGCTATTTATTGCCTCTGCGCACTCGGGAGTAATTTCATACTCTTCAGAGTGCATATCGTGTTCTTCGACATTTTCCACGCGAACCGGCCGAAAAGTCGCAACCCCAACGTGCAAAGTGACATATACAATCCGAATGCCCCTTGCTTTAATTTTTGCCAACAGCTCTTTTGTAAAGTGCAGTCCAGCCGTCGGTGCTGCGGCAGATCCGTCTGCCGTGGCATAAATCGTTTGGTATCGCTCAGGATCGGACAACTTTTTGTGAATATACGGCGGAAGCGGAACTTCTCCCGTCTCCGCAATTAACTTGTCTGAATCGACTTCAGAAGAAAACTGGAGGATTCTTCCTCCATCTTCGGTTCTATCAACGACCTCAGCCGTCAGTCCGCCGTCAAATTGCAGCACTGCGCCAATTTGAACTCGTCTGCCCGGCTTGACCATCGCCTGCCAAAGTCCCGGCGCCATGCGCTTCATAAGCAGCGCCTCGACTAATCCACAGGTGGACTTTCGTCCATAGAGCCGCTTGGCCGTGACCCGCGTGTCGTTCATTACGATCAGGTCATCATCACGCAAGTAGTCCAGTATGTCCTCGAAATGCCGATGTTCGATTACCTGGGTCGACTTATTGACCACCAACAGGCGCGACTTTTGCCGCTCCGAAAGAGGTTCCTGTGCTATGAGCTCCTGTGGGAGCGTGTAGTTAAAATCGCTCAAACGCATTCGGAGCTCTGTACAACTTCCCTTGCAAAAACCTATACGAACTTTGTGCCTGTGCATGTGATTCTAGTGTCTTGTAAGCACATTGTCAAGATGGAAACCCTGTAATTTACCGCCAAGTTTCAACCACGACTTAAGCAAGTAAGCAATGATTTTGGCACAATTAACGCGGCATGCGACCTACAGAAGTCAGTCGATGGCATTCAGACTAACAGACGATCTTTATTGAGGCTAAAAACTCTAAAAATATTGCTTTGAGGGGTTTTATCGGACTCTCATAACGAGCGATTTGCACAGCGTTGAGATGGAAAAAAACTGTCACGGTGTTGTTCAAAACTCTGCAAATTATCGTAGACAAGCAGGCAGTTGGTCATTGCGCGGTTTGGGGTGCGAATTAATTTGCCTTTACAATACAGGCCGGTGGAACTGCCGCCGTCTAAATTGACTGCGTTGACGCATCCGAGTGTTTTCATTGCGCAAGCGAGCCGGCTGAGATATGCACCGCGCGTAGTTGCGACCATAACAAGCTTATTTGCACGAGTCACTCCAATTGCAGTCCTTATTCTTGGCGAAAAGTGAACTTTGCTTCTAAAACCCTGTTCGCGCGGATAAACTGCCATGCTTCCGTCCAACACCAAGCTCGGCCCGGCGGAAAGCACGGAGTTGTAGTCTGTCGGGCAATAGTGCTGCCGGTCAATAAATTGCACGGAGTTATTTTCGCCAAAGCCGACAGCAACTCCAAGATAGCCGTGATATATCATCTGGCCGTCGATAACAATGTCGCCTGTGGGCTTCAGGCTGCGCGTGCAGAAAAATGTGCCGTCAATGGCGGCAGCGGGGCGGGTGCGGCGCAAAAGTGAGCGAAATGACTCACTGGTTCCGATGCCCCATCTCGCAACGGCAGGCGTCACGCGAACTGATGGACTGTTGAGATTGGCTGTGACTATATTTAGCCAAACTCCGGAAATTTTGGCTTTGTGATGGGCAACATTTGACGCAGCGCTGCAGCCCGATGCGATAGCAAATGCGCCGATGCACATAAAACCGGCGAGCAACAGTATTTTATAACGCAAAAAAGCAGCCCTCCGATATTTGCCACCCTCGTGCTCAACTATCTCGATATTAGCACTGGCATGTACTTAAAGTCAATTGCGCGTTATATTTATACCTCATCACCGTCAATCAATATGGCGTACAGACAAGTATTTGCCATTATTGCACATTATGCCATGCCGCTAAACTGTGGAAAAATGGGAATAACGATTCCTGGAGGCGAATAATATGGAGCTTAAAGATACAATTGAAGCAAGAGCCAGTGTAAGGCAGTTTGCCGATGATGAGGTCTGCAACGACGACCTGCGCGAGATGGTGCGCCTTGCCCACCTTGCCCCAAGTGTAAACAACTCGCAGCCTTGGCGATTCATTGCTATAAAAAAACGACTGCTTCTTGAAGATATGGCCGCGGCCGTACATTCAAAGATTTTGCAAATAATGCCGGATGCCGACGACGAGCAAGCGCGAAAGGCAAAAGAAGAAGTGGACTGGTTTTCGACATTTTTTGGAAAAGCCCCGGCGGTGATTGTCGTGCTTGCGCACCCTTACGAAGCCATTGCCGACTGTGCGCTTGGAAGCACGCTGCTTTCGCACGACGATTTAAATGCGATGCGAGGCTATCCCGATGTAGAAAGCATCGGCGCGGCAATCGAGAACCTGCTTTTGGCGGCGGAGGATATGGGCTATGGCGCGTGCTGGCTCAGCGGGCCATTAGTAGCACGGGATGCACTTGAAGAGATGCTTGATGTAGCCGAACCCTGGCGCCTGGCTGCAATGGTTGCAATCGGCAAACCTGCCTCAAAACATAGACAGCGCGAAAAAAAGCCGCTGGACGAAGTCTTCAAACTAATCGCGTAACTTGCGC
>JAEWSK010000045.1 GCA_023398345.1 Armatimonadota bacterium
CACCGAGTGAGGCTTGAATGAACGCATCTGCATCCTCAGTGCCGGGTTCGGCGTGGATGCTGACCAAAAGAGGGGTCGAGTTAAGCACGCTAAGCGCAATTGCATAACTTGATCCCATAATACCGTAGTTCTCGACTTGCCCCGCGAGCGCATCCAATACCCGTCTGGCCGACAGGCGATATGCCTCGTCTTCGGTAAGATCGGCAAGCTTGATAAATGCCAAAGCCAGCGTGACGTTTCCCTCCAACGGTGTGCTGTATCGAGACAACCCACGCTCTTTTGCGCGAGACACACTTACATCGAAAAACGCGCAACTATCAGAGCCGAACGCATCGAAAACCGATTCGAGCAGTTCCTGCGCCATGCGTATATATGTATCGTCACCAGTCGCCTCGCCACAAAGCGCATTTGCAAGAACGACTTCGGAGGCGTCGGATAAAATGCCATAAGAATGCGACTCGCCACCCTCGACATAGTGCGGAAGGCATCCGCATTCGGATCTATCTAGTCGATTGATATTGGAAACTATACGAAGGGCGTTATCGCGCGCCTTGATGACCCTGCCAATGCCATAAAGCTTGAGATATGCGCGGGCAAGAATCGCGTTTGAGTCGACATAAAATGCCTTGTCGATGCGCGGAGTATTGAGCGATTCGCGAGTGTGTTCGTCGGCTGAGTAATATTCTTCACTCGCATTTTGACTGCCGTAAAATAGCCAAACATCTTCGTCGAGAAGATTATTTTCAACATAGGCAAATATGCCTCGCGCTGTCTCGATGTATCTGTCATTACCTGAAATGCGATAGGCATCGAGCAGCAATGAAGCCATTCGGGCATTATCGGCAAGAATCTTCTCCGTGTGGGGAACAGTCCAGTCGCGATGTGTAGCATAGCGATACATACCGCCCTCGACATGATCGAACATATTTCCCTCGATCATAGCATCAAGAGTATCGACGACCATTTGCAGATTCTGCTCGCCGCCGCGCAATTCATATGCGCTCAAAAGCAATGCGAGAGCGGAAATGTGCGGAAACTTTTGGCTCGTGCCAAACCCGCCATGTTCGGGATCATATGATGAATAAAGTAGATTGAGGGCCTTGTCGACATCATCGGGCCGCGAAACGACTTTGCCGGCGTTTCGGAACACTTCTTCGGTATCGATTCGGGCCTGTCTCGCCTTGTCACTTATCTCAACAGATTGCTCGGAATACGCCGTGGTGACGCGCTCGAGCATAATAAGCATTTGATCCGGTGGGAGATATGTCGAGCCTGTGAGCACATCGCGGTCGGATGTTAGAAAAACAGTCGAGGGCCACCCGCCCATGTTATAGCGCATGTTGATGTCCGGCTCGCGATCGGCATCCACACGAATAGGAATAAAGCCGTCATTGATCATCTTGATGACCCGTGGGTCTGCATACGTCCGATGATCCATAATATGGCACCAGTGGCACCATACCGCACTGATTGAGAGCAATACCGGCTTGCCGGAGTTTGCCGCTTCATCAAAGGCTGATTCGCCCCAACCGCGCCAATCTATATTCGCCATTGCTGTCACCGCCTTAACCCGAAGTGGTTTCTTGACAATCATCCCCAAAACCGAGGTCGGTTATAACAATAAAACAGCACGGCATTAGTGATTTATGATATGCAGCAGCTAAGAAAAATACGTGACGCGGGACTTTTTGTATTCTTTTACGGATCGAAGCACACGAAAGCTGTTTAGTTTTGCGCAGGCTGAAAGGTCAGAAATGACGCGGTTGAGTTCCGATTCGTCGCGGCAGTGAACCATCGTATAGATGCAATACGGCCAGTCAGGAAATTCGGGGCGATTATAGCAATGACTAACATGACTATTGCTTGCAAAAATCGCGCCGACTTCGTCGATTCGCTCATCTTCGACTTGCCAGCACACCATCGCGTTGGCTCGATAGCCCGCCCGCTGATGTCGAAGCACAGCGGCGTATCTGCGCATAATCTTCAAATCAAGAAAGTGTTTCGCATAAGCAAGCAAATCTGGTTCGGACAAATCGGATTCGCGCACAAGTTCGGCAAATGGCGATTCGACGATTGGAAGGTCTTTTTGCAGCACTCGGACTGCGGCGCGGTCGGACTCTGTAAGCGACTGAGTCAAAGACTCGCCTCGATAGTAATTTGTATCTCGATTGAGTATTTCGTCCGACACATCGAGAAACACGCCAATTTTATAAATTTTTAGCGCGGGCAGAATTAAACTGGATTTTACGCCATCTAGATTTGCAAACGCAGCTATTTCAGCATATAGATCGCCATCGGGCGGCACAGTAAGCGTAAACCAAAGGTTGTAATTTGAATCGCGAGAGTAGCAGTGGCTGACGCCTTCGTGCTCGGAAATGCGCTCGGCAACACTATCGAGCATATCAGTTTCAACTTGAAATGCAACTAAAGCGCTCAAATAGCCTAAGGCAGCGGAGTCAAATATGGCGCTGATCTGCCTTATGACAGACTCGCGCTTGAGACGCAGGACGCGCTGGATCACTTCCGATGTCGCAATACCGAGAGCGTCCGCAATTGCGTCAAACGGGTGCCTGACGAGCGGAAACTCACTTTGCAAAATGCTCAACAGTCGGGCATCAATGTCATCGAATGCAACTTTCGGCATGAAAATATTATACCAGAAGGGCTCGCCGTTACCAGGCGAGCCCTAAGCATTAAGCATAGATCGAGAACGCTCGCAATTATGCGGCCTTCTTTCGACCGCGCGAAGCCATTCGTTTTTGTATGAACTCTTCGTCCATGTGAATCGCAACTCGCTTGGGAACCCTATTTGAGCAATCCTGACA
>JAEWSK010000084.1 GCA_023398345.1 Armatimonadota bacterium
CCGCAAGGTCTGCAATTGTGGCGACGGGCAAGTCTCCTCGAATGCTTGGCATACCTGGCGAAAAGGAGTATTCCGGTCGAGGCGTTACCTATTGTGCCACATGTGACGGGCCGCTTTTTGCGGGCAAACGGGTGCTTGTTGCCGGTGGTGGAAATTCCTGGTTGGATGCCGTCGTGCAGCTTATGAAGATATGCCCAAAGGTTTACTTAGCGGAGCGCGGGGCGAAACTGCGCGCAGATGAAGTGATGATCAACCGTGCGCGCACCGCCGAAAACGTCGAGATTTTAGTCAATACCGCAGTTGTGGAGGTATATGGAGACCAGTTCGTGAATGCGGTAATGTTAAAATCTCTTGCCGATGGGCAGCTAAGGCGGCTGGATGTGGAAGGCGTGTTTGTGGAAGTCGGGCTTGTTCCGAATACGGACTTTATAAAAGATGCCGTGCGACTCAATTATATAGGTGAGATACCCGTGGACTGCGCGGCGCGTACCGGCATTCCTGGGCTTTACGCCGCTGGTGACGTAACTGATGTGCCCGAAAAGCAAATAATAATTGCTGCCGGTGACGGCGCAAAGGCCGCACTGGGAGCGTACTCATACATTGTCAGGCTGCCGGTTATAGATGATTGGGGCAGGATGGCGACTTGATTCGTGCCGCATACGTTCACATACCGTTTTGTGTCTCCAAATGCTGGTATTGCGATTTTAACTCGTACGCCGGCATGAATTCGATATTTGGCGACTATGTCCGCGCGCTGATTGCTGAGATCGAGCGCACGGCAAATCATCCAGACGGGCAATGCGTTCTCGATTCCGTCTATTTCGGCGGGGGGACGCCTACTACGCTGAGCGCCCGTCAACTTGCCGATGTGTTTGATGCGATTCGGCGCTGCATTGGGTTTGCATCTGACTGCGAGATCACCATTGAGGCCAACCCGGGCACAGTAGATAGCGCCAAATTGTCGGCACTTAGGAAAATTGGTTTTAATCGACTCAGCCTTGGAGTGCAGTCGTTCGACGATGAGTTTTTGCAATCTATCGGCCGAGCACATACCCGTGCCCAAGCGATAAGCGCATACGAATCAGCCCGCAGTGCCGGTTTTGAAAATATCGGCGTAGATTTGATATTTGCGTTGCCCGGACAGAGTATCAAGCATTGGGAGAAGACGCTTGACACGGCTCTCGAACTGCGGCCCGAACACATTTCGCTTTACGAACTTTCGATAGAAGAGGGAACTCGCTTTGCCAATCTTTGCTCAGAGGGGAAAATAGCGCCGATTGACGAAGATGTCCGCGTCGATATGTATGAGCTTGCCATCGCCAAACTTCTAAACGGCGACTATGAGCACTACGAGGTGTCGAATTTTGCCCGGCCGGGCTTTCGCTCGCGTCACAATGCGATTTATTGGCACAATCAGCCCTATTTCGGCTTTGGTGCGGGTGCGACAAGCTATGTAGGCGGTGTGCGCGCCCGGCGTGTGGCGCGTGTCCGAGATTATATTGCTGCCGTCAATTCAAACTCGAACTTGATCGAATTTAGCGAGAGTCTATCTGCCCGCGCGCGGCTGGGTGAGACGATTGTTCTTGGGCTGAGAATGCTTGACGGAGTCGATATCGCGCGTGTGAAAGCCGAGACTGGCTTTGACCCACTTTTTGAGTATTCCAATCAAATCGAGCGCCTCGCAAACTGCAAACTTATCAAATTCACCGATGGCCGTCTCCGCGTCACTCACAAAGGGCTACTTTTGCTAAATGACGTGTCGGCGGAGTTTGTGTGATTGCCTGTAAATCGCATTGTTCGGCAGTAGACCCCGAAGTCATTTTGTGCTAATCTCATAGGGGGTGCTGAAAGGTGAGTTTAATTATATGAGCGATTTTTTTTCAATGTCCGCACAGCCGCTTCCACCGCTTGATATTGTGCGATTTCTCGAGTCCGGTTCGTCTGAGATAGATGCTTACCTGAGCCAACAGATATATGCAAATTCCGATTCCGATTATCTCGCGCGCCAGCGCGCGCGCCTTGCCGAGACCGCCAAGCTCCATGCTACCCGCGTTGGCGACAGGCCGAGTTGGTTAATTCGCGCTCCAGGCAGGCTCAATGCGTTTCTTGAATATCTCGACATGTGCGCAGGCGATCATATGTCCACCACCATCGATGGTGACATTCCCGTTGTGCTTTCAGTGCGCGATGACGATATTCTTTGCGTGGCGAATGTGAACCCGATTTTTTCGGCATCCGATATTTCAATTAGAGCCGAGTTCGAGCGATTTGCAAACGCCCCTTGGGAAAAACACGCAGATGAGCATGAGGACAACTGGGACAACCGCTCGCTCATTTATCCGCACTACGGTCGGCCTCAGGGCAATTGGCTAAATTATGCGTTGAGTCCATATATGCGCACTCTCTGGGATGACCCGGCGTTTCCGATTCGCGGCGCGGATATAACGTTTGGCCGTGCGACGGCTCCGTTTCGCGCAGGCACAAGTTCTTCGTCGGCGATAGTTGTGTTGTCATTTCTCGCTATGTATCTTTGTAACCGCGACAAGCTGCCAAAGTGGAGCATTCAGCACATATGCAAGCTGCTCGGCGAGGCTGAATGGTACGTAGGCACTCACGGCGGCGCAAACGATCAAATGACTATTTTGCGCAACCCCGTCAACAGTGTCGTATACAACCGCCACTCAAAGGCCGATCTTGACGCTACTCCGCTTCCGTTTTTAGAAGGCATTCATGTCGTGCTGGCGAACTCCCTTTGGGAAGTTAACAAGACCCTCGGAGGCAACCAGAGTTTTAATATGCGCAAGGGCTGGATGCAGATGGGCGATGAACTTATGAAGCTCATCATCGCGGCTGTGCGCGAGGCGCAGTCATGTCAGCCTGAACTTACGTCAGAGCCGGGTTGGTTGGGCAAGCTGATATTTGAAAAGTTTGGCTTTACTGCCGGCGGCGAACTGCCGCTTCTTGAGAATAATCCCGATATGTGGGAAAAAATCGAGGCAAATTATCACAAATTCGGCAGTCTCCATGAGGGCATTTTAGGCATATCGGATGACGCAATCCGCGAGCTTCTTTTATTGCTGCCTGTGAAGATCACTCCTAAGGAAGCCGGTCGCATATTCGGCAAGGATTCAAAGAGCATCGAGCGGATATACACTCGCCCGCGCCGCAGTATCGGCGGCTATCATATCCGCACTACAGCCCGATTTTTCCACAAGGAAAATATCATCGGCCGCGAACTCGAGCGGATATTTCATGAAGCAAAGAGTCGTCTCGCAAGTGGCGAAATTACTGCGGATTCGCCGGAATACGACAAGTATCGTGTGGCCGTCGGAAAGATGGTGGACGAGCTTCAGGACATACTCTGCTTCGATTTTCGCGTTTCAAACCCACAGCTCGATTTGCTTCTCACGATTGCCCGCCGCGGCCCGGGGTATCTTGGAGGAAAATTGACAGGCGCAGGCAAGGGCGGGTGCGTGTCGCTTTTGGTGCGCGAGAGCGAATCAAGCGCGATGTGCGAATATCTCGACAGAGAATATTATAGCAAGCCGGAGTATTTTGAGTTCTACCGTCAGGTGCTACATGACGAGCGTCGCTTTAATGATCCGTCAACGATAGAATATGAATCGGCGGAAGAGCGGTTGAGTATTCTCAACGCCGCGCTTGCATCGATAAAAGACCAGCGCAGAGTCATAACATTCAGCCACGGCGCTTGCGCAATTGAATTTCCTTAGTTGGGCTGCGTCCTAATTTTTTTCATATTCTTGCCGTGGCATGCACTTGCAATGGGGGCGTTGCTGGTATTTATATTGCATATTAAGTATATAGGGGAGCAGGCGTGGGCATGAACCTATTTGACGACGTTCCGACGGGCGTTCGTGATGAGATAGAGGATCTCCGACAGCGGATCAACCGCGCAAACTATTTATATTACATTAAGGATCAGCCGGACATATCCGACTTTGACTACGACAAGCTTTTGCGCCGTCTGCAAGAGCTTGAGGAGAAATACCCCGATACGATAACGCCGGACTCGCCCACTCAGCGCGTTGGCGCTGCGCCCCAGTCCGAGTTTGCCACTTTTGAGCATCGAGTTCCAATGTTGAGCCTTTCAAATGCGTTTGGCGAGGACGAACTGCGAGCGTTCGATGACCGCTGCAAACGGGCTTTACATATGGAGCCTGATGAGCTTATCGAATATGACTGCGAGCCGAAATTCGACGGTC
>JAEWSK010000096.1 GCA_023398345.1 Armatimonadota bacterium
TCGCTGTTGTATGTAGTGGTCGGGCGTGGTACCGAACTGCTGCGGCACATTCCCGCGGGGCAAAAAATCAGCGTTGTCGGGCCGCTGGGGCGCGGATTTGACCTTGGAGATTTTGCTGCAGAGCATATTGTTGTTGCGGGTGGATGTGGTGCGGCTCCGCTGCATTTTTTGTGCGACGCACTGTGCGCGAAGTGGGGCTGCGAGAGTATTACCGTGCTGACCGGTGGCCGCAGCAAAGATGCAATTTTGTGCGAAGCCGAGTTTCGAGCGCATGGCGTTGAAGTTGGTGTGTCGACTGATGACGCCAGCTACGGGTTCGGCGGCTACGTCACGCAGATGCTCGAAGAGCGTCTTAAATCCCCGCGTGCTGTAGAAAAGAACTTGCCTGTTCGCGTTTATTCCTGCGGGCCGCAGCTTATGATGAAGGAAGTTGCGCGAATTTGCCGCGAGGCGGGTGTGTCGAGCTGTCAGGTGTCGCTGGAAAATAATATGGCTTGCGGGCTGGGGGTATGCATGGGCTGTGTCCAAAAGATAAAGGGACGCAATCCGGCATGCGATGCCCAGGGCGACGCTTCGCAATCCGATGTCTGGCACTATGAGCGAGTTTGCAAAGACGGCCCTGTCTTTAACGCGGAGGACGTTTTGTGGGAGTAAATAATGGTGACGATGTTTCGAAAGTCCCGCAGTTTTCTTGCCTTGGGGATAGGATAGATGAGGGTGCGACTGCAAAAATGGCTGTAAAACTCGCGGTTGATATTGGCCGTATTCGGATGAAAAATCCCGTGACGGTCGGTTCCGGCACGTTTGGCTTTGGCCGTGAGATGGCCGATTTTTACGATTTATCTCGCCTCGGTGCGATCACTGTCAAGGGCACTTCGCTTGAGCCTTGGCAGGGCAATCCATATCCGCGCACTGTCGAGACGCCGTCGGGTATGCTAAATTCTATCGGGCTGCAAAACGACGGAATCGAGTCGCTTATAAATGAAAAGATGCCATTTCTGCGCGGCTTCGATGTGCCGGTTATAGTAAATATCGTCGGCCACTCGATTGACGAATATGCCGAGCTTGCCGCTCGGCTGGATAAAGTCGATGGGGTGTCGGGACTTGAAATCAACGTGTCATGCCCGAACGTTAAACAAGGCTGCTTGGTTTTCGGCACGACGCCGGATGGAACCGCCGAAGTAGTCCGCGCCGTTCGTGCGAAGACTGACCTCACAGTGATTACCAAGCTCTCGCCCAATGTCAGTGACGTTGTTAGCATCGCTCAAGCGGCAGTCGATGCGGGTTCGGATGCGCTATCGCTGATAAATACGCTTCTTGGAACCGCAATCGACCCTTGGAAGCGCAAGTTCAAACTCGCCAATATCACCGGCGGCCTCTCCGGCCCTGCCGTAAAGCCTGTTGCGCTGCGAATGGTTTATGAGGTCGCAAAAGCTGTGGACGTGCCGGTGATTGGGATGGGCGGCATAATGACGGCATCTGACGCGGTCGAGTTTTTGCTTGCGGGCGCGAATGCAGTAGCCGTCGGAACCGGCAATTTCGCAAACCCAATGGCTGCCGTAGAGATCATCGACGGCATCGAAGATTACATGCAAAAGATGGGCATATCGGACGTAAATGAGATTGTGGGGACTGTCTCGTAATTCGCTAAGATAAAGTAACACAAGGAGCACAGCATTGAGCAAAGAAAAGATCATCCTACCCCTAGACGTTGACACCGCCGAAAAGGCCGTCGAACTGGCTAAGCTGCTTAAAGACGAAGTCGGTGCGTTTAAGGTCGGACTGGAGCTTATAAACTCCGCAGGGCTGGGTATCTTTGATCAAATTAGGCAAGCTGGCGCGAGAAAGATTTTTTACGACTGCAAGTTCCATGACATCCCCAACACTGTCGCGGGCGCGTCGCGGGCCGCTGCGAAATTCGGCGTTTGGATGTTCAATGTCCACTGTTCCGGCGGTTTTGCAATGATGAAAGCTGCAAAAGACGCCGCCGTCGAAGAATCGGCAAAGCTCGGAAAACCCTGCCCGCTTGTGATAGGCGTGACAGTGCTTACAAGTATAGATCAGACAGTGCTTAATGATGAAATGCGCGTGTCGGGCACAGTTGCCGATCAGGTTGTCAATTTAGCGAAGCTCGCAAAGAAAGCGGGTCTCGACGGCGTTGTTGCATCGCCACATGAGATCGAGCTGATACGGGCTGCCTGCGGGCCTGATTTTCTCATAGTCACCCCTGGCGTTCGACCAGCAGGCGCAGCAATTGGCGATCAAAAGCGTGTTATGACGCCAGTCGAGGCTGTCGCAAAAGGCTCTGACTATCTCGTTATAGGCAGACCAATTATTAAGGCCGAAGACCCCAAGTCCGCCGCCGCATCTATTGCCGCCAGTATTTAAGATTTGTAACCAATATGCGTGTAGATATAAAAACGCGCATGTGATTGGTTTGTGCAATGCATGCCCGTAACCTCACAAAACTCTGTCCCTGGGATTGCTGGGAACTCAGTTCTCGGTGGGACTTAGCTAGTGGGGAATGTAGTCCCACAGCAAATATGGGCCGATCTGTTGTCGCAGCGTGCTTTTGGCTGAGACGTGCTCCTTGTGGTTTGCCTGGGTGATAAGTATGCACGAGACATTTGGGAGTTTTTTTGCCTGAAGTACCGGTCGTTTTGCGTAGAATGCAATTTGAGGCTGTGGCGGTGAAAGCTTATATGCAAATATGGGTGATTTGATCTCAGAAATGGCACTGCCTGTTTTCATAGCCGGAATGGCATATTGTCGAGCAGCAATTGGCAACCCCAGTGACACGCATGCGAGCAGAAATACCGCCATGCCGGTGCATAGAGCGGCAAACGCCCCTGCTGTCTTTTTTGTCAAAAGCATTATATAAGCTGCCGTGCAACCTGCAATCAGCGATATTGCCATCGGTATCAGCGCAGTGCTTACGCCCTCAATTGGCTCTCTTAAGTATGGCGGAACGATCAACATAATCGCGCCCAATGCGCATGCCGTCAAAGCAGACGCAAGTGCGCTGCGCTTCAATGTCGCGTCTTTTTTGGAATCCATTGCATTTGACCATAGATGAGCAACAATTAAAGCCGCTGCCGGATAGATCGGGAATATGTATCCCGGCAGCTTAGACTTTAGCGCGGAAAACACGACAAATATCGTCCCGATCCAGACAACAAGAAACACGCGCGCCATCTCTTCCGTTTTACGCGCACTTTTTTGTGAATAACATGCTGCAGGCAAAAATGCACTCCAAGGGAAGAACCCCGCCAGCATTACCGGCAGGTAATAGTAGAACGGCGCATTGTGCGAAAAGTCCTTACCCAACGCGCGCTGGAAGTTCTGATGAATAATAAATTCATTTAAGAACGCGCCGTTTGTGCAACTGTTGACGACTGCGTACCACGGCAGTGCAATCGCCGCGCACAGCGCAATTCCCCCAAGAGGCATCATACGCCGAACAGCGCCCAAATCGCGCCGCATTAGCAAGAATACGAAAATTGTTCCCAAGATAAGCACAGCCCCGGCAGGCCCTTTAACCATTATAGATAAACCCAGCGCTGCCCAGAACGCGAGATAGAATTGTCGCTTTGCAAGTCCAAGATACGCGAGTGCAAATGCTCCCAAAGACGCAGTTATAGTTAATCCGAACAGTGCGTCAATTATAGCCAATCGCGCTAACCCTGTCGCAAGCGTAGATGTTGCAAGCGCGAATCCCGCCATAAGCCCTGTGCGCCGAGAAAATAATCGTGTGCCAAGAAACACTGTCAGCGCGATCAGTGCGAGACTTTCGACAGCCGACGGCAGCCTCGCTGCAAACGAGTTTACTCCGAATGCGCGCATGCTCGCGGCCTGCAGCCAATATGTAATAGGTGGTTTGTCAAAAAATGGCTCACCGTTGCATGTCGGCACGACGTAGTTGCCGCTTGCCAGCATCTCCCGCGAGCATTCTGCATAGCAGCCCTCGTCAAATCCTATAAGAGGTACTGTTCCCAGTTGCCAGAAAAAAAGAAGAACGCAAAATGCGCCTAATAATATGTATGGAACGGATCGCTTTGTCATTTTGCATCCTCCGTGCGGTTTGATTTAAACAGTCTGGCCGAGCCAATTCCGATAAGCGCACCCAAAATCGCGCCATACACGACATCAAACGGAAAATGTGCGCCCAGATATACTCGCGAAATTGCCACAAGCGCCGCAATGCAATAAAGAGCCCATCTGGCTTTTGGCAGGAATGCAGCCCAAACAAACGCCGCAGCAAATATTGTCGTCGAATGCCCTGAAGGGAAGCTGTGAATAAACAGTGGTTTGCCGACATGTCGAGCATCAAACAGCACTAAAATTGGCCGCGGCCTGTCTCCGAAATGCTTGACGAGCTGTGATATAAGTCCCGATCCTGCGTAAGCAGTCAGCGCCGCGTAGCCCATCCGCCGAATATCAGTTTTATGCACTATCGATGCCGCAATTACCGTTATTATGCCGATAAGAGCTTGTAGCCAACCCTCGCCAAGCGTAGTAACGGCGAGCATTATTACATCAAGCCACCGCGCCGCAAGGCCGAGGTTGACCGCGCGAAATGCCGCCGCATCTGCTGCAGCGACTGATTCACGAATAGATTGCAAGTTGATTGTAGATAAAAATGTGTGCATCTCTACAGTGAATTATATACGATCTTGCGCGAGTATGGAACCGCGGAGTTGCGGGACAAATTATGCAAGACTTTTGCTCCAGAGGGAGTCAAACAATACTAAAAGCCCACTAATTTCGCTCAATTGACGCTATTTTATGCAGGTGATATTATTCCATTGCATTTGAGATGCGGAGGATAGCAAATATGCTGCGTGGAGCATTCGGATTTAGAATTATTACGCTAGTGTCACTTGTCGTTGCGCTGCACTTTTTGACTGCTGCCGACGCTATTGGAAATACTTTGTCTCTGTCGAAGCCTATTGTGGTCGATGACGGAGTCTGTTCATCGGACAATACGCGGTTGCATGCGGCTTGGTCAAGTGCGGACGGCAACGCAGTTTCTTACAAATATGCTGTAGGCAACTCCCCAAGCGATCCTTGCGGGGGATATGTTATAGATTGGACGTCCACGAAAAAGTGTGAAGTTGCTGTCGACGGACTGACTCTTACAGACGGTCACACTTACTACTTCTACGTAAAAGCTATCGATAAATCGGGCAACGTCAGTGATGCCGGCGTCAGCGATGGGATTAAAATTTGCGTGCCCCGGACAGTTGCCTGGGACTTACTTGGTGGCATTGGGAACTTTGAAATTGATCCCTGCTACACCAATTGGGTGTCTGGCTACGCAGGCGGAGATTACAATTGGAACGCACAAGGTAGATGGAGCTATGGGGCGAGCACAAAATGGGGCTACAATGTTGCCACACCAGATGATTCTGTGGCCGAAGGGTGGAGTCGAGAGGGTGACCGTAACCCAGAAAAGAATTACATCTATCGACTTGCAGTGGACGGCGGCAGCAAGTGCCAATACTTTGCTTTAAAAAATGTCTCCAATAGCGCCATCGCCTATCTAAAAACATCTTTTCCTGTGAGCACAAAAAGCTATCAACTAAATGTCGGTGACACTGTCACATTTAGTATTGATAAACTCAGGATGGATGACTATGGCACACTGAATCTCTCGTATGCCCTCAAACTGACTGGTCTTGGAGGCGACTCAAAATCAGCGGTTAATTGGTTGAGTAAAACTGCCACGTCCGGTTCGGTTTCCGGCATTGTAAATGGCGGCACAACTAGGGTGAATGCATGGGTCATAATTCAATGCTGGGGTGGGGGTACAAAAGCACTCACTCCGGGCATATATGTGGACAATGCCCACTTGACAGTTGTGCGCAACGGGCAGCAAGTGACCGAGACAGTCCCGGTAAAAACCGATCGAAAGATAAAGACAATAAGATACTTTGTAAATTCTAGCGATGACCCTGCTTCGACTGCCCGCAATTTCGATTGTATTGATTTTATATATGAGTCCGACTACTGGTTTACGCGCAGGCTCAAGTATTACAATCCCAATATTAAGTGCTATTTGTATGAAGGCCCATGGGTATGTGATTGGAGAGAAACCGCTGCTTCCGGCTCTGATTGGGAAAGTAGCTGGCGTATGTCTCGCGGTTCCAAGTCGGGCAAGAGAGACAACACATGGTCGAATACATCTCTTGGACTGGAGTATGTGTTAAATCATGATCAGACACAGGATCCGGATTGGCTATATCCAAATGGGAGCACGTATTATGGTCTTGGAACTCATGCATACTACGCCCATTTGGGAGATTCGACATTTGATAAGGCTTGGGTTGATAGCGCACTGGCTAGAGTTGCCGATTATAAACTCGATGGTCTTTTGATTGATGGGCCAATAGTCAAAGTAAAGTCAGGCAACTTTCCTGGCATAGAACCATGGGAGGAGCAGAAACTGCTGCGTACTGTTATGGACAGTGCTCCGGCTGGCATAGATGTGTTGCACAATATATGTGCAGTCAACCTAGTAGAAGGATATGATGCCAGTGGAAGTAACCCGTGGTCGCGCTGGCCTGAGCAGGGACTGATTTTCAGTGATCCGACATGGACGCCACACGAAAGCGGTGAATATACCGTCGCAAAGGGCTATAGAGCGAACAGTGCAAGCAATACAGTAGATGGGCTATTTCAGGAATACGCATACTTCATGCATTCAAATGGTCGAAACCACTACAAAACAGCATATGCGTTAAACTGTCTCAATGATATGGATGCAGTGAAAAAATGGAATTCCAGCATTCCAGTGGATCACAAAAAATGGGCGCATATGATGGTGTCCGGTGATGACATTGCACAAGATCCGGCGGATGGTATTGACGGCTGGGCGAATTTTGGGTTATGCAACTACCTTCTTGGTCAGAATGAGTGGACAACCCTAGGTATCAGAGTAATTAACGGGACGAGCACGTCTTGGCCAGGTGCGCCACTTGATGAAACTGCAAACCTTGGTTTGCCCGCTGGGAATCGCACCGTTAGCGGCAACGTTTGTCAGAGGAGGTACTTCGGTGCTGATGATGGAGCCACTGGAGGTATTGT
>JAEWSK010000108.1 GCA_023398345.1 Armatimonadota bacterium
TGGCCGTTTTGCGCCCTGACTGCCGCCCACGGCGACTATAGTAAACATACTCTCGTCCAGACCAAGCGCACGGCGAGCCGCAATCTTGTCCGGCAGCGATTTAAATTCGCGGCGGGTAGGCAGGCCGCTCAGAACAACCTTTTCCTTTGGTAAAAACGCTGTCGAAGCCTCAAAAGTTACACAAATCTTGTCGGCGAGCTTGGCCAGAAAAATATTTGTGCGGCCGGGTCGGGCGTTTTGCTCGTGAATCATTATCTTGCCGCCGAGGCTGCGCTGGGCAAGCAGTATCGATGCAGTCGTATAACCACCAGTGCCGATCACCACATCCGGCGCGAATCTCTTTAGCACCGCGCGAGCACGAAACACTCCCGTCACCAGCTTAAATAGCGATGACAAGTTGCGCGCCGAAAGCGCCTTTGTGAGCGGGCCGCTGGGAATCGCCACAAAATCCAAGCCCGCACTTCGCGCAAGTTCGCCTTCAGGGCCATGCGAACTGCCCATATAGAGCAATTGCACGTCCTTTGCGGCGTCTTTTAGCGCCTGCGCTATACTTATCGCGGGGTAGACGTGACCGCCCGTGCCCCCTCCTGTAAGAACTATTTTCATATTACGCGTCGCGACCTGATCTTCGCCTTGATATTGATAATAGAATTCCAACGCCCACCATCGTCATTATCAGCGACGAGCCGCCATAGCTTATAAACGGCAAAGGCACACCGGTTGCCGGTATCGACGCGCTCACAACAGCAATGTTTATAAGCACTTGTAAGCCGATCATAGACGTAATCCCAACTGCAACTAAATTGCTGTATACGCTTGTGGCACGGCTTGCGACATCGAACCCTCTAAAAATAAATACTACAAACAACGCAAGCAAGCCCAAACTGATAATTAAGCCGAACTCCTCGCCTAAAGTCGAAAAGATAAAGTCCGTGTGAGGCTCGGGAGTGAACATCTTCTCGCGCCCCTCGCATATGCCTACGCCGGTCAGACCACCAGTTCCCAAAGCTATCAGCGAATGCACGATTTGGTAGCCTTCGTCGTAGCGATGCTTCCAAGGATCCAGCCAGACATAAATGCGATCCATTCGATATGGCTCCAGCTTGAGCGCCCCCAGCGCCAAAAGCGATCCCGCAGCAGCCAATACGCCGAGATGCCACTTCTTTACACCCGCAGCAAAAAGCATGGCAAAACACGTCAGCACTATTGCAAATGCCGTGCCCATATCCGGCTCAATCAGCACGAGAAATGCAATTGCGCCCGTCACAAAAGCAGGCAAAACCCATCGCTCATTTATACGATGGATCACGCTCTTTCCTTGGGAAAGAAACTCGGCCAGATACAGCACCAGCGCAATTTTTGCAAACTCCGCCGGCTGCAGGCTTATATGACCTATTTTAAACCATCTATGCGCGCCCTTTGCGCCATGGCCGATGCCGGGCACAAGCACAAGAATAAGCATAACTATCGACGCAAACACCATCCAAGGCATTAGCTTACTCAAAACACTAAGGCGCACATTGCACATAATAGTCATAGCAATAATGCCGACTATTGCAAACCCAAGCTGGCGCAAAAAGAAATATCCGGCGTTTCGATTGGCCATTGTGGACTCGGCAGCCCTGGCGTAACTTGCATCGAAAACTAGCCAGACACCGATAAAAACAAAGATGACCGCCAATAACAAAATCCATAAATCCATTAGCCCCGGCTTGATCTTGCGCTTTTTCATTTTGGCTTGCGCTCCATCGCAAAGACGCTCTCTTTAAACATACGGCCCCTGTGCTGAAAGTCTTTGAACATGTCAAAACTTGCAAGGCCGGGAGTTAAGACGACAACGTCGCCGGGAGATGCAATACTATGAGCAATCTCAACTGCTTCGCGCATAGAATTTGCGTCGGACACGGCAGTGAATCCTGCGCTTTTAGCGGCGGCGCGTATTACGTCCCTGTCGGCTCCAATTAAAACAACATGCTTTGCCCTGCGGCGCAGCGCCTCACCAACTGGGCCGAAGTCCTCGCAATTGCCCTTTGCCTTGCCGCCGATGATAACAATTTGCGGCTCGGTTATCGCATCTATTGAGCGCGTCGCGGCGTCCACGTTCGTACACATAGAATTGTTGATATACTCAACACCGTCGATTGTCGCAACTGACTCCAAGCGATGCTCGACTGGTTGCATATCTCGTATCGCCTGTGCTATGCTCTCAGATTTTGCGCCCAATGCAACGGCTGCGCAGGAGGCGGCCAGCGCATTTTCTATGTTGTGCTCGCCGCGCAGTTTTATGTCGGAACGCTTGCATATAAAAGTCTCTTTGCCGTCGAATCGCACTACTAAATCGCCGCCGCGAACAAATCCGCCGCGCTCGACCTCGCGTTTGCGTGCAAACTGCATAACTTGACCCGCTAACTTTGGCGCTAAAGACGCAGTGAACGGATTTTCGGCGTTTATTACAGCTATATCGTCGTTGGTCTGGTTTTCAAATATGCGCGCCTTTAGAGCAGCGTATTCTTCAACAGTCGCATGGCGGTCTTGATGATCGCTGGTAACGTTAAGAAGCATCGCGACCTTCGGCCGGAACGACTTCACCCATTCGAGCTGAAAAGTGCTGATCTCAGCCACGATGACGGCATTTTCACTTGCCTTATGCGCGGCGATAATAAGCGGCAGTTGTATGTCGCCTGCAGCGACGTTGCCTGCGATATAGCTCTCGCGGCCATCGCGTTCAAAAATGTGACCGGTGAGAATGGTCGTAGTGGTTTTGCCGTTAGTGCCGGTAATTGCGACAATCGGCGCTTTGGCTATACGATACGCAAGCTCGATTTCGCTAATGGCCTCGACGCCACGCGCGTTTGCCTCAGCAAACACAGGCATGCTCGCCGGAACGCCGGGACTTGACACCAGCAAATCGACGTCGGCAAGATCTATATTATCAGTGCCGCAGTGTATTTCTGCGCCAATCGATTTCGCTTTTTTATGAGCTTCGCCAAGCTCGGACTCGCTTTTTTTATCGTATAAAACAACACGCGCGCCGCGCTCTTTCATCACTTGCGCGACAGCCAGACCCGTGCGTGCCATCCCAATTACAACGATTTTCTTGCCTGTGTAATCCATTAAAACCATCCGAACCCCGCGCCGAAAAATGCGACTATCGCTGCAACTATGCCGGCGATCCAAAACCTAACTACTACTTTCTGCTCGGACCAGCCGCAAAGCTCGAAATGGTGATGTATCGGGCTCTTGCGAAAAACGCGGCGTCCCGTGCCCGTTGTAATTCGCGTAAACTTGAAAACCGCCCACTGGATCATCGTCGAAAATCCGTCCAGCACAAAGACAAGCCCGACAGCAACCATCAGCGCTTCTCGGTGCATCACAACCGCAGTCGCAGGCAATGCTACCCCGAGCGCCAGTGCGCCCGTGTCGCCCATAAACACACTTGCAGGGTTTGCATTAAACCATAAAAACGCGACGCATGCTCCCG
>JAEWSK010000199.1 GCA_023398345.1 Armatimonadota bacterium
ACCATACGCACCGTGCCGACCGAGGGTGAAGAACCCATTGCTAGCGTATGTCTCGGCTCGGTCTGCCGCATTCGTGTGAGCGACCCAGAAGAACTCGCGCAGTCTTTGGGCGAAGTTATGGCCGAGAGCATGGCCGAGTCAGCATTCGAGCCGGATTTTGGCAAAAAGACCTGAGATTACAGTCCCCATACCATGCTAAAAATTCGAGCATAATGGGTTTTGTGAAAAGAGTTTTTGTGTGGGGCTTGAAAAAAGCCCCACAGTCATCCTCATATTTCAGCCTCGTCATTCGTTGACACCTCATACCCGCCGTGCTATACTCTGGAAGATTTATAAGGGGAGGTTGTCAATGCGAATTTGGGATAAATATGCTCGCGACGGCGGCCTTCTGATTGTGCTCTCTGGGCCATCGGGCGTGGGCAAGGATGCGGTTTTGGCTGAGTTTCTCAAGCTCGAAACCGGCGTAAAGAAATGCGTAACATGCACCACTCGGCCGATGCGCGAAGGGGAAGTCGACGGCGTGGACTACACGTTTTTGTCGACTGATGAGTTCGAGCGGCGCAAGCGCGACGGCGGATTTTTCGAAAGCGCTGTTTACTGTGGGTATCACTATGGAACCCCGCGCGATTGGGTCGAGCATGAGACCTCGATGGGCCATGATGTAATTCTCAAGATTGAGGTTCAGGGCGGTCGAGAGGTGAAGCGTTTGGCTCCGAACGCGGTGATGATTTTTCTCGTGCCACCTTCAATGGAGGAGCTGGAGAGAAGGCTTCGTAACCGGCTCACTGATTCCGATGAGCAAATTGTCAACAGGCTTTCACGCGCACACAAAGAGCTTGATGAAGTTGCGAACTACACCTATGTTATTGAAAACGACTCCATCGATAAGGCGGTGGAGGAGGTTAAGGCGGTAGTCGTTGCCGAACACAACAAGATCCGATGACCCTATTTCGGGCAAAAAGATAATACTTGGCGTTACCGGCGGCATTGCTGCGTATAAGTCAGCGTATATCGCGAGCGATCTTGTGCGGCGCGGAGCTGATGTCTACGTTGTGATGACCAGACATGCTGCCGAGTTTATCGGCAAGGCTACGTTTTGGGGCATTACAAGTAACGATGTTATCACCGATATCTTTGCGCCGCCAAAGCCCCAAAGCAGCGGAGTTGCTCACGTGTCGCTTTCCGAAGGCGCGGACTTAATGATAATTGCGCCCGCAACCGCCGATATTATTGGCAAGCTTGCAAACGGTATCGCAGACGATATGTTGAGCACGATGGCGATGGTCGCGCGTCGTATAGTGATCTGCCCGGCAATGAACGTGCGAATGTATAGAAGCCCGGCAGTCGCTGCAAATATTGAGCGACTTCGAGCTTTTGGCCATATAATCGTCGATCCTGAGTCCGGCAGACTTGCCTGTGGAGACGAAGGTGTCGGCAGGCTCGCCGATCCCGATAAGATTGTGCGTGTTGCAGAAGAACTGCTGGCCTCGACAGTTGGCGATGCAAAAATGGATTACGCTGGAAAGCGCGTGTTGGTAAGCGCCGGGCCTACACGAGAGCCGATCGATCCTATTCGTTTTTTATCGAATAGATCTTCCGGCAAAATGGGCTATGCGATTGCTGCTGAGGCGGTGGCGCGAGGGGCGAAAGTGACGCTTGTCAGTGGCCCTACTGAACTCGATGCGCCCGCCGGAGTTGAGATTGTGCGCGTGGAGACCGTGCGGGAGATGTACGATGTAATAACATCTCGCGCTCGCCAAGCCGATGTGTTCGTATCGGCATCTGCCCCGGCCGATTTTAGACCCGCCGAAATGCGCGGCAATAAGATCAAAAAAACAGAACATTTTACGCTCGATCTTGATAAGACAGAGGACATACTTGCAGATGTCGGTGCATCGAAAGGCCGGACTGTGCTCGTGGGTTTTGCTGCTGAGACAAATGATCTGGAGCGTTACGCACAAGGCAAGCTGGAGACGAAAAATCTTGATTTGATCGCGGCAAATAACGTAGGTGCGGGCAGCGATGTGTTCGGCGGCGACTCCAACCAAGTCATGCTGATCTCTCGCAATGGTGAGAAGATTGCGCTGCCGAGGATGCCGAAGCGCGAGGTTGCCAAGGCGATACTTGATTATGTAAAAGATAACTTCCTGGAGGATGAAAAGTGAGTTCCAAGACGCATATGTTTACATCTGAGTCGGTTACGGAGGGACATCCCGACAAGCTGGCCGACCAGATATCCGATGCTGTTCTCGACGCTATTTTGGAGCAGGATCCGACCGGAAGAGTAGCATGCGAGGCTCTTCTGACTACAGGTATGGTTGTTGTTGCCGGTGAAGTGACGACGAGGGCCTATGTGGAAATTCCTGACCTGGTTCGCCGCACATTGGAGCAGGTCGGTTATACGCGCGCAAGCTACGGCATTGGCTCGCAGACATGCGGAGTTATGACCAGCATTCAGTCGCAGTCACCCGATATTGCTATGGGGGTGGACGTTGGCGGCGCGGGCGATCAAGGTATGATGTTCGGTTTTGCCTGCGACGAGACTCCCGAGCTTATGCCCATGCCTATTATGATGGCGCACAAACTTGCCCGCAGGCTTGCGGCGGTTCGTAAGGACGGCACGCTCGAGTATCTGCGCCCTGACGGCAAGACTCAGGTGACGGTGGAGTATGACGGCGGCAAGCCGGTTCGCATCGACAAAGTCGTTGTTTCGACTCAGCACCAGCAGAATATACCTCAAGCCACAATCAGAGAGGATATGATCGAGCATGTAGTCAAGCCGATTATTTCTGCAAATTTGATGGATGCAAAGACCGAGATATATGTGAATCCGACCGGCGCATTCTCCGTTGGTGGCCCTCAGGCTGATACTGGACTGACAGGGCGCAAGATCATCGTTGATACGTACGGCGGCATGGCCAAGCACGGCGGCGGCTGTTTTTCAGGCAAGGATCCGACCAAAGTCGACCGCTCCGCTGCTTATATGATGCGCTACGTCGCAAAGAATGTCGTTGCTGCGGGGCTTGCCAAACGCTGCGAGATTCAAGTTGCCTATGCCAT
This sequence comes from Armatimonadota bacterium, assembly GCA_023398345.1. Classification (GTDB taxonomy): domain Bacteria; phylum Armatimonadota; class UBA5829; order UBA5829; family UBA5829; genus DTKD01. The sequence continues at coordinate 3,061 of JAEWSK010000199.1, forward strand.
CGGTAAGGCCGAGCCAATGGGCATAATGGTCGATACATGGCGCACAAACGCCATTCCCGAAGAGAAGATCGGCGAACTGATATTTAAGTATTTCGATCTCACTCCTAAGGGTATTATTGATAAGCTCAATCTGCGACGGCCGATCTTTAAGCAGACTGCGGCCTATGGGCACTTTGGCCGGACTGATCTGAACGTGGCCTGGGAGGATACCGACATGGCTGATCTTCTGCGAAAGGAAGCAGGGCTTTAGTTTGTATGCAAGGGTTGTCGTCGATGCCGGCGCGACCAGTTCAATAGATTCGCTTACCTATGAGATACCCGATGGCCTGGCCGGAAAGGTGGGGGTTGGCTCTTGTGTGCTTGTGCCCCTAGTTTCCCGCCAGGCTGTCGGCTATGTGATCGGCCTTGATGAAAGCTCGCCAATTTCTAACATCCGCCCCATAATTGCCGAACTTGACAGCCCTGTTCGTCTATCGCAGGACATGTTTCGTCTGGCCGAATGGATTTCTCAGCGCTATCTGTGCCCACTGCCGCGCGTAGTCGCGGGAATGATGCCTGGGGTGATGCACTGCAAGGTTGAAGGTAAAGTCGAAAGTGTAGAACACAGAGAAGGCATTACAGAGCAGAGGCTGACCCCCGCTGAGTCCGAGCTTGCAAATAAAATCGCGAAAATCGACGGCGGAGTGACTATAGACGAACTCGGTGGTGATCGCGCAAGTGTGATGCGGATCGTTCGTCAGCTTGAAAAAAAAGGCGCAGTGAAACGAATATGGCGACTGAT
>JAEWSK010000219.1 GCA_023398345.1 Armatimonadota bacterium
TTGCCGGCGAAGTCTTCATACCCACGCTCGACATGTTCCAGCCCGCTAATTTCCGTATGGCCATCTGCTGCAAGCCCGGCGCATATCAACGCCGCGCCGCCGCGCAGATCCGGGGCGATCACCTGAGCGCCCATAAGTTTCGGCACGCCGGTGATTACGGCACTTCGGCCGTCCTGCTTGATGTCTGCGCCCATTCGCAGCATCTCGTTAACATATTTAAATCGGCGTTCGTAAATATTTTCAGTGACAACCGAAACACCATTGGCAATAGACAACATAGATGAGAACGGCTGCTGCAAATCAGTTGGAAAACCGGGATGCGGCATTGTCATTACGTCGGTTGCCATAGGCCGCGCATTGCATCTTACGCGCATTGCGTTGTCATACATGTCCACAACCGCGCCGACCTCACGCAGTTTCAGCACGAATGGCTCGATATGATCCGGCCTGATGTTTTCTATAGTAACATCACCCATTGTTATCGTCGAAGCGACTGCAAAAGTTCCAATTTCCATTCTGTCCGATACTATTTCATACTCAGTACCGTGCAGTTCGCCCACGCCTTCAATGCGAACGGTCGGAGTGCCTGCGCCGTATATGCGAGCGCCCATTTGGGCCAAAAAGCTCGCAAGCTCGACAACTTCAGGCTCCATAGAGGCATTGCTGATTGTCGTTACGCCGTCGGCGAGACACGCTGTGGTCATAAGGTGTTGCGTTGCCCCCGCACTGGCGATATTAAAATAGACTTGAGCGCCGCGGAGTTCGTCGCCTTCGGCCTCGACATAACCATGCTCGATATTAACATGCGCTCCAAGCGCCTGTATGCCTTTAACATGAAGATCTATCGGCCTAGCGCCAATATCACAGCCGCCCGGCATAGCAACTTTTGCGTAGCCTTTTCTCGCAAGCATCGGGCCAAGTACGCAGAAAGAGGCCCGCATTCGCTTTACAAGTTCGTAAGGGGCCTCGGTTTTTTCTATATGAGTTGCGTCGATGCGAACTACGCCTCGCGAAATTTCTTCGCAGCCGACCCCAATTGCACCAAGCATGTCCATCATCGTATGGACATCGCCGATTTGCGGGACGTTGTGAAGTATAGTTTCGCCCTTGCCTAACAGCGCCCCCGCAATAATTGCCAAAGTGCTGTTCTTACTACCGCTTGATCGCACGGTTCCATGCAACCGCGCGCCGCCGGTTATCAAGAGCTTACCCAATTCTCCAGACCTCCTTGTCGGAATCCTACCCTTAGTCAGCTCACCGACAAGCACATTCTTTCTCGGCTCAAGTATAGCTGATGGGTTTCACGCGTGTCAAGCCACGCCTGCTTATAATAACGTCCCAGACCCGCAAAAGGTATACTCTATGTTACGATATAGGCTGGAAATTGAGTCCTTTTTATTTCATGAGCCCCAGACACAAAAACTCCCCGGCGCGCTGTCGAAGGTTTTACTCGCGTCGCTTGACGGACCGGCTTAACCGATTCGACCGTATGCGAGAACCATAGCCGCATGCCGGGGAGAATACTAATCACCTATCTATTTTATCCATTAGGAAGCGCAACAAAACTACATGCCGTTTAGATATGTCACTCCTTATAAATATGCATTTTTCGTGGCGGGTTGGTCTGCATGGTGTGCGGGCATAATGCAATTAATTATGCCCGCAAGCGATATGGAGGACTGTCGGATGGAAAAACTCAGCTATCATCGCATTGCACTGATTTTGGTTTGTGTCCTATTAGTAGTTGGATGTGCCGCTGTAGCTGTATTTGCGCAAATATCAAAGGTCATATCCAGCTACGGGCCGACAGAAATCAATAAGACATTCGAGCAAATTAAGGCTGCGCGCCTGGCAGTAAAGGCGGAGCGCGCCAAAGAGCACTCGAATTTATTGAACTTACGATATGATATGTCGCCAAAGACCTCCGCTGTGGTTTTTATGTCTGCAGGAAAGCCAATACCGATAGGCCCGACAGCTAGGCTGCGCGGAGTCACTTGGGCGCAACTAGACAAAATGACTCCGGAAGAGATTCGCGAGAAAGACTTGTTTCCATATAAGCCGCTGCCGTTTGCAGATCATGCAGAAGGTGGCATGCTTTTTCCTGAGATGATTACCAAACTCCTGCCTCGGCTGGTTCGCTTCGACTTGGATTTCGATTTGCCCGAGCACATTCTTCCCGATCCGACCCCCGCGATTTATCTGACGACTCGTCCTGACCTGGGCGATGTGGCAAAAGGTCGGCTTATCACAATTGAAAACTACTTCGAGATTTTTAATGGAATTCTCAATCCAAAACAGCTTGAGGGACTGCGCCTCTTACTGACCCAGTTCCCTCAGCAGCAGTTCAACGCCACAGAAGATCGTCGGACAGACCAGCCCAGCCTCGGCGTTACTTGCTTCGACTGCCATGTAAATGGGCATACAAATGGCGCAAATCATCTTGTTGGAGATATTCGGCCGCAGGAGTTCAGACATCGAATTGAAACGCCCACACTTAGAGGAGTAAACATTCAACGGCTATTTGGCTCCCAGCGAGCGCTCAAAACTGTCGAGGATTTTACTGAGTTCGAGCAGCGCGCTGCCTATTTTGACGGAGATCAGTGCATGGCAGCCAAGAAGGGTGTCAATGTCTTGGAGAGAGGCTCTCAAGTGCATTTTATGGCGGAATTTCTGGAAATTCTAGATTTCCCTCCGGCTCCCAAGCTTAATATATATGGCGAACTCGATCGCGCAAAAGCCACTCCAAGCGAGCTTGCCGGCGAGAAGCTTTTCAACGGCAAGGCCCGCTGTGTTTCGTGTCATCCCGCTCCGTATTACACCGACAACAGTATGCACGACCTAAAGGCGGAGCGGTTCTACAAGCAGGAGTTGGTGAACGGTATGATGATGGCTCACGACGGCCTTATCAAGACATTTCCATTAAGAGGCATAAAAGACTCTCCGCCCTATTTGCATGACGGGCGATGCTTTACGCTTGAAGATGTCGTGGCATATTTCAACCTAGTCCAGCAGCTATACCTGACCGAAAAAGAAAAGCAGGATTTGGTTGCATTTATGAGGGTCTTATAACGCCGAATTTATATCAAACTTATCTGGCCCGAATTGCGCGACGGCATCAATAAAGTCAGTGCTCTTTAGATCGTGTTCCAGCCTGTATCGAATGTGCCGACGAAGCACCCGCGATAAATCGCGGCGTGCGCCGACAGGAAAGCGCAAATCCTTGATCTTGTTTGGTTCGATGGAGTAAAGTGCCTTTATATAGGATGATATGGCTGCCGGCACCGACATCGCATCGTTTGGCGGATTGCCGCAGAGTGTGCAAATAATGCCACCCATTGCTGGGCTAAATGAGACTTTTTCGCGTTCGGGCGTTCTTCCGCAGCGCAAGCATGCATCGAAGTGCGGCTCATAGCCTAGAATTGTAAGAAGCTGTATCTCAAAATAGCGCGCTGTTATCTCTGGGTCAGTTTTGCCTTCAAGCACATACATGGTACTCAGCAGCGTATCAAATAAGTCGGGGTTGGGCTGACGTTTGTCGACAAATGAGTTTACTAGTTCGAGCAGATACACGCAATGTGCGACGCCAACTATATTTGCTTTGACATTTGGAAACGATTCTTTTATTTCGGCCTGGGACAGCACATCGAGATCACGGCCTTCCGAAAGCAGCATCTTGGAGTAAGTAAAAGGCTCGCATGCCCCGGCGAGCTTGCTACCTGGCCGTCGAGCGCCTTTAGCGACTGCCGAGAGCTTACCGTGCTCGCGAGAAAACAAAGTGATGATGCGATCTTTCTCCGCAAGATCAATCCGTCGCAGTACAATTGCAGATGATGAGTAAGTCCTCATTGTTTGTGTGAGGATTCAAAAAACTTATAATTCATAACTCAAAGCTCATAATTTGCTTAGTGGCGTCCGCGTCGTCCGGCGCTTTCGAGGTAGTCTTCAGGAACATAGCCTTCGACTACTGCCGCGGCATTGCTTGTGCCTATGCGGCTTGCGCCTGCGTCGAGCATTGCCATTGCATGCTCTGTTGTTCGTATTCCGCCCGCGGCCTTGACGCCCATATCTGGCCCGACAACCTGGCGTATTAGACGTATGTCATCGACTGTCGCGCCGCCAGGAGTCGTGCCTGTTGAAGTCTTGACGAAGTCACCGCCAGCGTCGCGTATTATCTCGCAGGCGATCTTTTTTTCGTCGTCCGTCAAATAAAAACACTCGATGATGAATTTGAGCACAGTGCGTTTTGCGTCCTGTGTCATTCCAGTCATGCGCGCTGTGTCTACAAGCTCTTTAACTTCACTTTCAACAATATTACGCTCACCCGATTTCAAAGCGCCGATGTTTATGACGACATCCAGCTCTTTTGAGCCGTTTGTTATAGCGGTTCTTGCCTCAAAAACTTTTACAGATCGTCCACTTCCGCCGAATGGAAACCCAATGACTGTTGCCGGTTTGACGTCCGAGTCCTGCAGTTCGCGACGAACGATAGGCAGCCAAAACGGGAGAACCATCACGGTTGCGAAATGATAGCTTTTTGCTTCTTCGCACAAACGGATGATGTTCTCGTGTGTTGCTGTTGGTTTCACGAGTGTCGAATCCATCAATTTTGCGAACTGCTCTTTTGAGTACATCCTAATTACTCCCGGCGAACCACTGCAGCCTTGAGGCTTTTTACAAACTCACCAGCACTTTGCGCCAGATCGTTGTATTCATTGTGGCTCGCTATTATATTTACCAACGCGCTTCCGATAACTGCTCCATCGGCGAATCGAGTTACAAATTTCACATGTTCAGGTGTCGATATGCCGAATCCCACCACAACCGGTAGCTTAGTCGATGCTTTTATTGTGTTTACAAGCGACTCAAGCTCGGCAGGCATATCATTGCGAGCGCCAGTTACACCTGTTCGAGATACACAATATGTAAACCCGCTACCCATCTTCGACACCAACTCAATCCTATCCTTCGTCGAGGTAGGAGCAAGCAAGAATATAGTTGAAAGTCCTGCGCTCTCAGCCGCTTTTTTCCACTCGCCTGCCTCTTCCGGAGGCAAGTCGGTCAATATTACGCCGTCTGCGCCGGCCTGCGCCGCATCTTTTGCAAATCTTTCAAGTCCATATTTATTTACTGGATTGAAGTAAGTCATCAGCACGATCGGCACGTCACAGCCGGTTCTGATCTCCTTAATGTTATTTAGCACGCCTTTTACGGTTGCGCCATTATCCAAAGCCCTGCAGCTAGATGCTTGAATGCTAGGCCCGTCGGCCATCGGATCAGAAAACGGCACACCAAGTTCGATTATATCCGCTCCTGAGCGCGCAATTTCTTCTACGAGCTTAGTCGTAGTCGAAAAATCCGGATCACCGCAAGTAAGAAAACAAACCAGCGCCTTATCACCACGCGCATTAAGCTCTTCAAAACACTTCTCTATCCGGTTCAAAGCGACACCTCCATTTTTTTAGCCACTGTGTCGACGTCTTTGTCGCCCCTACCGGATAAGCAAATAACCACTGTCTCATTCTTACCCAGTGTGGGGACAAATTTCATTGCATAAGCGATTGCATGTGATGATTCCAGTGCCGGAATTATTCCTTCGATGCGAGAAAGGAACTCAAAAGCCTCCAGCGTCTCCGCATCAGTTGCAGAAACATAGCTTGCACGGCCCGAATCCTTGAAATAGCTGTGCTCAGGGCCGACTCCCGGATAATCGAGACCAGCCGAAATCGAGTGTGTCAGTTGCACCTGTCCATCTTCATTTTGCAAGAGATAGCTTATCGAACCGTGAAGAACGCCCGGACTGCCTTTGCTCAGAGTCGCGCAGTGTTTTGGGGTGTCAATTCCTTCACCTGCCGCTTCGATACCGATTAGTTTTACTTTTTCGTCATTTGCGAATGGATAGAACATTCCCATTGAGTTGCTTCCGCCACCGACGCATGCCAGCACATAATCCGGCAGCCGCCCTTCTTTTTGCATTATTTGCTCGCGGGTTTCTTTGCCTATCACAGACTGGAAATCACGCACCATCATAGGGTAGGGGTGCGGCCCGACGACCGATCCTATTATGTAATGCGTGTCTTGCACATTTGTGACCCAATCGCGAATTGCCTCGCTTGTAGCGTCTTTGAGCGTTTTTGTGCCCGATGTCACGGGAACGACTTCAGCACCCAGCAGCCGCATCCGAAAAACATTTAGCGCCTGCCGCTCCATGTCCTCCACACCCATAAACACCTGGCACTTTAACCCGAACAAAGCGCAGGCGGTTGCTGTTGCAACACCGTGTTGGCCGGCTCCGGTCTCTGCGGTAATTCGCGGTTTGCCCATACGACGAGCCAGCAGTATCTGACCCATCACGTTATTAAGCTTGTGCGCACCGGTGTGGCATAGATCTTCGCGTTTTAGATAGACTTTCGCCCCTCCGAGGTGCTTTGTCATTCGCTCAGCGAAGTACAGTGGTGTAGGGCGACCAACATATTCATTCAAGTAATAGTCCAACTCTGCGACAAAATCTTTGTCAGACTTATACTTATAATATGCCTCTGTCAACTCATCCAATGCCGGGATTAAAATCTCAGGGACGAATCGGCCACCGTAATCCCCGAAATGCCCAAGCATGTCAGGTCCGGTTATCTGCTTTTCTGACATTGTCAATGAACTCCTTTACTTTTGCAAAATCTTTCTTGCCGGGAGATTTCTCTACCCCGTTCGAGACGTCTACTGCATACGGTCGGACTACTCGGATCGCCTCAGCGACATTGTTAGGGTTTAAGCCGCCGGATAGTATTAATGGCTTGCCCAGTGACTTTGCTCGAATGGCTATGTCCCAGTCAAAAACCTCGCCTGTGCCGCCTGCAACGCCCTTTTTATACGTGTCGAGAAGATAAAACGCGGCAGCCTGATGAGTCGCAAGCACATCTATAGTTGCATGATTTTGAACTCGCGCAACGCGTATGACGCTGTCGGCTCCTATTTTTTGCGCAAATTCCTCGCTCTGATTGCCGTGCAATTGAACGTAATTCAAGTTGCATTCATGAAAAGCAGAGATGACATATTCGCTTTCTTGAGTGAACACGCCGACCGTCCTTGCATCACCGCCGATAATCCGGCCGATATGCTTGACTGTATCGACATCGGCACGCCTGGGGCTGTCGGCAAGCACAAAGCCGAGCATGTTAGCGCCGAGCTTCACGCACTCAATTGCGTCCTCGATATTTGTGATTCCGCATATTTTTATGAGTGTCACCCGATCAACTCCCGCAGCTTTGCCGCAATATCGTGCTCTCTCATCAATGCCTCACCAATAAGCACTGCATCAACTCCCATATGTCCAAGTTTTTGCATGTCCTCGCGCGTAAATATGCCGCTCTCACTTACAATTTGTGCATCTTGCTTTTCATTTTTAGCATTGTGCAATAGACGTGAGGTAGTATCAAGGCTGACCTCAAATG
>JAEWSK010000261.1 GCA_023398345.1 Armatimonadota bacterium
GAGGCGTCGGAACCCCGCATTTCGGTCTTTGGAGCCTAAAAAGTGTGCGGCGATCAGTGATAAAATAACCAGACCGGCGTTGTACTTTGTGCCTGCAGCCAGTCCTGCCATCACTGCGCAAAGTATATAGTCGCGCCAAGCCCCGCGCTTTAGCACGAGTCCTGAAAACCCCAAACATGCGGTTATAAAAAGTGTGCTCGGCACATCCACAGTCGCAAAGTGCGAGTGCTGAACATGCATCGGCGCTATGCAGAGTATTAGCGCGGCCAGCATGCCAATATTACTAGGGTGGTCATCTTCTGAAAAAAGCTTTGTTGCTGACCAGTAGGTTAGCGCAACAGATGCTACACCCATCGCAGCAGTGATCAATCTTGCGCATATATATGGGTCTGCAGCGTTTGTCGTCAGCCCAGAAAGCATTGCAAAATAGATCGCAATTGCAGATAGGTATATGTAGAGCGACGGATAGTTGTAGAAGCGCGGAAAAAAAGAAGTCAACGCGATAAACGCTGCGCCTACTGTTAGAAATTCATCGGGGTGATACGAATATGCGTGAAGGGAGTTCGGCAGTCCCCATTTTATGCCAAAAAATCGGAGCGCAACCGAGACTCCCAGAATGACGGCGAGCAGCAGGTATAGCCGCCATTTATTTGTCATGTCCTCAGGCCATTTCCTGAGCGGCTTTGCGTTCCGAGCGAGACGGTGAGCGCATCAGTGCTATAATCGCTATAAAGCCGCCAAACGATGTGATTATATCGCCGATGCTGTATATGCAGCCCATCGAGAACGGCCTCGGCACTGGAACAATGTCGCATAGTAAACTCAGCTTGGTTGCGGGGTTGATTAGCATATTTTTTACATACGGAAAAACTGCCATCCATTGTTTTGCGCCTTGTTTGCCGTAAGCAATGACTACGCTATCATATGATACCGGCATAGTTCCGCCATTTGCAGCGACGGCGACTAAGTTTATTACCAGTCCGGCAAGTATGAGCTTTGCTCCAGGGATTTTTATATTTGTCGCAGTGAACGCGATCCATGTGGACAAACCCAATATATGAATTGCAGCTAATATCGGAGAGGAGAATGGTACGATGTGAGTGTTTATTAGTGCGCAGGAAAGTATTCCCAGCCCGAGCGGCGCAAATATCATCCATGAATGGTTAATATTTGCATCAGCGAGGCGTCCAAACTTGCCTTTGAGCACCCATCCCAGAAGCAATGCAGTTATGATCAACTCAACTATCATGTCATTACTCTCCTTGTTTGTATATGGCATCCGACATCAAGTCTGTTAAAATTTTCGCTACCACCGGATCATATTTACTTCCACTGCCTGCTTTAATTACTTCAAGAGCTTGGCGCGATGTCATTGGCTCGGCATGATACGGCCTTTCGGATATCATCGCGTCATAATCCGATGTCGCCGCAAGTATCCTGCTGCCGAGTGGAATTTCTTCTCCTTTGAGGCCTTTGGGATAGCCTGTTCCGTCCCAATGCTCATGGTGATGCCGCACGTATGGAGCGCAGTCCGCCAGAAACGGCACTGCCTCAACCATATCGGCGCCCAATACAGAGTGGTTCTTCACTATGTCCCATTCTTCCTCGGTCAGCGCGCCGACTTTGTTTAAGATCGCATGCGGAACATTTGCCTTGCCGATGTCGCGCAGTAAAGCGGCATATTCAATTCGCTCCAACTCTTTGCCGCTTATTCCTAAACTTTTTGCGATTGCCTTTGTCATTTCCGCGACTCGATGTGCATGGCCTATTGTGCCGGAGTCTTTTGTTTCCACGGCGGCGGCCAACACTGATATTGATCTTAGATATGCCGCTTTCATTTTTCTGGGCAGCATGATCCGCGACACGTACATGCTGGCGCCGGATACTGAGAGCGCCGCGATTGTGATTGCTATTACGCCAACGCCATCTATCAATCTATATGCACTCCGTCTCTAGCCAGCATAGAAAGAAAAGCCTTTACTACTATCGGATGAAACTGCGTTCCCGATCCCCTGCGAAGCTCATCTATGGCCTGGTCGAGCGTTTTTGGCGCTCTGTATGTTCGACTTTTAGTTGCGCCACATTTCGGACAGGCATTCGGTCGTCCATTTTCCACTGGCCTATATCCGCACGAGTCGCACACCCATTCCAATGAAAGCTCCCTGTCGTCGGTCATCGCATCGAATGAGTCCGCTACGGCGATGATCGAGGCCTCTATGGGAATTTTATCACCATTGCTTTCCGGATAGCCGCGGCCATCGTGCCACTTGTGGTGATATTTGATCCAATCGACGACGCCTTCCAAAAAGTCGAGGTGACTTATGATCTCTGCGCCTGCCACCGGGTGCGATTTAATTCTTTCCCATTCTTCTGGTTCGAGCTTACTTGTCTTGTCTAAAATCTCCTCACTGACGGCGATCTTGCCTATATCATGGAGCAGTCCGGCGTGGCTGATATGCCTGATGCTCTCGGCCGGCAGCCTTAATTCTCTTGCCAGCCTCTCCGAAAGTTCAGCTACGCGCTTGAGATGGCCGCGAGTGTATGGGTGATAGTGCTGCATGTAGGTTGCCAGTGTTGTTATAGTATCGAGATAGGCCGACTGCTGCCTTACCCAGTGGCTATAAAAGTCGCGCAGCGCAACAACGGGCAAGCTCGTTAACACAAAACCCAATGGCCCCATCTTTACGTAAAGATATGCCAACATCAGTGAGACAATTACAAGAAAACTCTGTGCGCGGATCAATGGCAAAGCGGTCTGTATAAGTTCAAGTTGCATACGCAGCATGAAACCTCGTAGCCCTTTTGCTCCGGGGAGAGGATCATATATTACCATTGCCAAGATATATTGAGCTGTGTCTACGCCGATTGCCACCGCGGTCAAGCACAGAAATGGAAGAACAAAATTGACAATCGGCCGGGCGGGCATTCCCAGGGTCAGAAACTGTCCTCCGACTTCAGCGTAGGCAATCGATGATAAACCAACCATCAGCACTAGTGCAGATGGATAAGCGAGGGAAACTTCAAGTGCCTTTACGATGTTGATACTGCCAAGCCTGTGTTCCCATGACCGACCTACACGTGCCAGCAGCCCTCTGGATGCTTCTTTGCCGGCGCTTGTGTGTCGAACAATCAGAAATGCGACAAGTGCCATTAAGTCAGCGCAAATGGAACTTGCAAGACATACGGTGATTGATAATGCGGGGCCAAGAACGCATGCTGCAGCCCAGTATATGGGGGCACTGGGCGTGACTTCAGTCTGGTTCTCATCTGTAAGGCTTACAGTGAGCAGTTCAGTCAAAACGCCAAACAATACGAACCAACTCACAGTTATCCAAGCTGACGGCCACATAGGAAATAATTTCCACGCTGCTACCGTCAGTGTTATTGCCAACAGAACGTAGGCCCACCGGAGAATTCTATAAGCCCTTGTCACGATATGCATCGCGGAGCATCCCTGTCTAAAACAATGAGCCAACGGCGGGCAGTGTTTGCACATCCGTTAATTTGCCAAAAAATACGGCGTCCCTAAGGACTAGAGTCCCGGCGGGATCTTGAACGGGGCACCAGCGGTAGCCGCGAGGGCGGCCAATGCCAAGAGAACCTTGAACAGACGACTCATTTTTCTCAACCCCTTTCGGTTTTTTAACTAGCTCACATCGCTTTGTAAACTGTCAAGAACCGCTTCGCTCGGGTTGAATGGTTATCGCTTTCTGCCTATTCGCTATCGCCGTTGGCTCAAATCTCACGCTATCAGTTTTCGTGCATCAGATACAGTCTACGGTTGACTGCATCTAGTGTTGCATTCACCACGCCCTTCCAGACGTCCTGCTTAATAATTGCCGATCCAGTCAAATACTCTTCGCCGCGGTCTGCGGCCAGGCTGACAAGCACATTTGCTATGCGCTTTCCACCGAGCACGATCTCGTTTGCATCCTCCAGAACCAGCGGGTAATCCGATTGTCCGGATTCATCGATCGCGCCAAGAGTTGCGCTTGCTATGAGCTTAATTTGCGAGTTTGGTGAATTAGTGCCGCTTGCAGAACCTGAAAAAACCAGGCCGTTTTTGGTCAATCGAACCGTTGCTTCTGTGCGATTGCCCTCAAATGCAATTGACACGTCGGAGAATTTTAGTCTGGAGTGGTCGTAATGCGATGCCCCATCATCTACTTGGGCTACACTAATTTTCTTATGGTCTATGGCTATGCCCAGTCGCGCCATAACTGCGGACTCGACATCTCTGACCACCTGCTTTGGTGATCTCGAGGTGCCTGCCAAAATGTGGACCTCTGATATTCCTTCACTGCCGTCGGGAACCACACTTACGGCAATGACACCTTTCAGACGACAAACGACCGATTCGATGTCGTTTACGTTGACTTGCCGTTCAACAGCCATCCTACTGGCCCTCCTTCTCCCGATTCCTTCCTCTGTGGAGTTTGTCCCAATATATATCCGAGCATTAAGAGTAGTCCCTTGCTCGGATTGCAATTTCTATCGGAACGTTGCTCCCAACTGCTGGGTTAAGGCATCTTTGACCTTTTCCAGCACACAATTTACTTCATCATCCGTTAGTGTCTTTTGGGCGGAACGGAATACGATGGAAACCGTTATACTGCTCCGTCCGTTACCGACCTGCTCACCCGCATAAACATCCAGTAGAGTTATGCTTTCTATAACACCCCTGTCTGATTCCTCTATAACACGCGTAAGATCGGAATATTTTACTTCATTCGATATAACTACAGCCAAATGCCTGTGCAGCGCCGGGTATTTGTGTAGATGATGATATTTCAACACTTTCGGAGTCAGCTCCATCAGAGCGTTGAAATCCAGATCATACACACACGGCCGTTCTCGCAAATCCAATGTCTCCCTTACACTTGGAGATGCTTCGCCGATAACACCTATCTGTCTGCTGCCGACCATAATTGCTGCTGATCTTGTCGGGTGCAGCATCGGCTCGGTTGTCTGGACATAGTTTGCGCCTGTGATTCCAAGTGAATCCAGAACGCTTTCTATAATTCCTTTGCATAGGTAGAAGTCTGTGTCCAAGGCTTCCGAGGGCAGGTTCCATTTGCTCTGCCACAGGTTGCCTGCGACTGCTCCCGCCACTCGCAGCTTTTCACAAAGCTCGGTGGGCGAGTCTTGAACGTAAACTTTGCCTATTTCAAATATGTTGATATCGCTCGTTCCGAATGACTGATTGCGTTTTATGACGCCAAGAATGTTTGGTATCAATGCAGTGCGCATAGAATCCAAATCTTCACATAGCGGATTGCGCAGTTTGACCGATTGTTTTGACTTACCTGCCAATTCAGAAAGTGCGCTGTCAACTATGCTGTGTGTCAGTACCTCCTGCGCGCCGCATGAGATCAGTATTCGCCTGAGTCTGTTTTTGAACAGACCTTCGTCGCTGTTTTTGCCCTGCTGTGTTGTTTTTGGCAGGGTGCGCGGCAAATTTTGATATCCGTAAGCTCTGCCGACTTCTTCAGCAATATCAATTTCTCTTGTAATGTCCTGGCGGAATGTCGGCACTTTGGATGTCAATATGCCATTTTCAATGGACGTTTCAATTTCAAGCCTGTTTAGATAGCAGGCCATTTTATTTGCGTCCAAGTCAGTTCCAAGAACTGCGTTGACTCTGCCCGGCCTCGTTTCGACGATCCGAGGCTCCACAGGCCGAGGATGCACATCAATTATTTTATTTGCAACTTCGCCACCAGCCAGCTCTCGCACCAGTTCTGCGGCTCTTAAGGCGGCTATTGCCGATATTGACGGATCGACACCGCGCTCGAACCGATAAGAGGATTCTGTAACCAAGCCCAAGCGCTTTGATGTCCGACGAATGCTTGTACCTATAAAGTTCGCCGATTCAATAAGAATATCCTCTGTCTGCTCGCTAATTTCTGAGTCTAATCCGCCCATAACTCCTGCAATTGCGACAGGGCGTTCGCCGTCAGCTATGACGAGCATATCGGAATCGAGGTTTCGCGGGGTGCTGTCGAGTGAAATTATTGCTTCGCCCGGCTTTGCCGTGCGCACAATTATCTGCGAGCCGCGAAGCAAGCTT
>JAEWSK010000267.1 GCA_023398345.1 Armatimonadota bacterium
ATCGTCACCGAACATCTCATAAAAGTCGCCCAGGCGAAACATTAGAATCACGTCAGGATATTGATCTTTTATCGCCTGATACTGTGCTACCATTGGGGTGACTTTTTTAGCGTCCATTGCTCATCTCTCCGACAAACCCATATAGATGCCCTTCAGTCACACGAACGCTCAGTATCTGGCCTATCGAATCATGTGATCCAGGGAAGTTGACGGTCTTGTTTTGACGGGTCAGCCCTGTCAGTCGAGTTAGATCCTTGGGACTTGTCGCTTCGACCATTACCTCATATGTTTGGCCCACGCTCGCATTATTGATCTCACACGTAATTGAATTTTGCAGTCCAATCAGCCGACCCAAGCGCGCATTTTTAGCATGCATCGGCAGTTGATCTTCCATCTTTGCAGCGACTGTATTGGGGATCACGTTGAATGCGAACATGAACGCCGCATCAAAGCGTATTTCCTCAGCCAGCCTCATTGTGTTCTCAAATTGCTCTTCTGTCTCGCCGGGAAAACCCACCAAAAAATCAGTTGTAATCGCAATATTGGGAACGGCCGATCTCAGCGCAGCGACGCGCTCTTTTAAGTGCGCCGTTGTGTATTTTCGATTCATACGTGCCAAAACCTCATCGTCGCCGGACTGCACCGCAAGATGTATATGCTCACATACTTTCGGCAAATCACGCATTGCCATTATAAGCTTATCAGAAAGATCTTTTGGATGCGAGGTCGTAAATCGAATTCGCTTTATGCCATCAATGTCATTTATGGCTGCCAGCAAATCGGCAAAGTCCACATGCTCATCGAGTGTTGCACCGTATGAGTTGACGTTCTGACCGAGCAGTGTAACTTCTTTTCTGCCATTTCGCGCAAGGCCGGTTACTTCGCGCACGATATCATCCAATGCCCTGCTGCGCTCTTTGCCTCGAACATACGGGACAACACAGTACGAGCAGTAGTTATCGCAGCCGTACATTACAGGCACAAAGCTTTTTATCGAAACCCCATGTCGATTTGTTCGAGGAGGAACAACGCATTCTTCCGAAGGTGTGCGTGGCAGGTCTAGGGCTGAGCGAAACTCGTGCTTGCGCTCGATTTGGGCAATTAGTTCAGGTATCTGCCAGATGTTTGCCGTGCCTATTACAAGATCGAGATATGGCCTGTGCCTGCGAAGCTGTTTGCCTTCTTTTTGGGCCATGCAGCCGCAAACACCTATTATCATCTTGGGGTTGGATTGCTTGATAATGTGCAATTCACCCAGCTTGCTTTTTGCTTTATTTTCGGGTTTTTCGCGCACGCTGCAGGTAACGAGCATTGCAACATCGGCTTCTTGCTGATCGTCAGTGGGCGAATATCCCATCTGCATCAGATAGCTGGCGATTTGCTCTGCGTCGTCTTCATTCATCTGGCAGCCCCAGGTGAATATAATGAACTTTCGATCTGTGGTGGTCATAGTGGCTCGTATATCTGAGTGTGTGGGTGGCGGAGAGGGTGGGATTCGAACCCACGGTGACTTGCGCCACAACGGTTTTCGAGACCGCCCGGATCAACCACTCCCGCACCTCTCCGCGCTTATATAAGTAAAAAAATCGGAAGACCGGCGTCAACCGACTCCCGACACAACGCGTTTGGTGGCCGATGAGGGAATCGAACCCCCAACGCCCGCCTTAGGACGGCGGCGCTCTATCCATTGAGCTAATCGGCCGAAATGGTGCGCTTGGAGGGAATTGAACCCCCGACCTAATGGTCCGCAACCATTCGCTCTATCCCCTGAGCTACAAGCGCGCGTCCATTCGTAGATAAAGTATAGCATAGCCGTCTTTCGACTGTCAACGCGCGCAGGCGGTGTTGTTTAATGTTATCGGGGAATGTCGGATTTTGATGCCGTAGTTGTCGACGAAACGACCGAATGTGCTACTTTTGACAGATACGTCTTTTCATCATAATCAGGGCTGCGATCTTTTGTGTGGCAGTTTACGCAGACGTTTGGATCTACTTTTGTGCGCACGGTTCTCATTTTTCGTTCAAGTCCATGTGGCAGCGACGCAGAATGGCATGTCGCACACTCCACGCCCGCATGCGCGCTCTGAGTGACCATATACGTGTCTGTTGCTCTATATTGCTCGGAATGACACGGCAGGCAATCGGCCGTTGTGCTTTTGCGCTCAATTAAAGTCTTAAGTGCAATGGCATGCTTGGTAGTTACCCAATCTTTGTATTGTTTTTGATGACATGCCTTGCAGAGCAAAGTTGAATAGTATGGCCTTGAGTTGGGACTATCGCCAGATTCTTTGTCAGTTGAACTGCGGGGACGAACATAGGTGGCAAGTATTCCCTCTGCGATCTTCGCAGCTACAATTTGATCTTCCGGGAAGTTTTTATCTAAAGCGACATTGGACATTGATATGTTAAGCGCCATGCCGGGGGTATATTCGATGTCCACGACTCCCAATTGTTTTGCTTGAAAGTGGCGCGGCATTATATGCGTGCTTCCCACGACAACTTCTTTACCTGTGTTGCGAGATTGGCCGGGAATCACTATGTCCGGTGCGCCAAATCGTGCAGCATTGCGCTGAATCCAATCATCAGTCACAATATCAGCCTGGTCGAGCACTACCAGCAC
>JAEWSK010000268.1 GCA_023398345.1 Armatimonadota bacterium
TGCCAAATCAACGAACTTGGCAAAGTGCCGCTCCTCGCCATGCACGGGCATGATGAACTTCGGCTTTGTGAGATTTATCATCATTCTAATGTCTTCACGATTGCCATGCCCGGAAGCATGTATTGGAATGTCAGGATCATAAACGACATTTGCGCCCTGCTTAAAGAGCCGATTGATAGTGCGCATAACCAAATCTTCGTTGCCTGGAATCGGCGTCGCGCTGATAATCACCGTATCGCCTGTCTCAATTTTTATTTGCTTGTGCTCAGCAATCGCCATTCTTGAAAGCGCGGAAAGAGGCTCACCCTGGCTGCCAGTTGTGACAATCACGGTCTTATTGCGATCAACGTTTCTAAGCTCATCAAGCGTAAGTCGAGTGCCGTCAGGTATGTTTAAATAACCCAATTCCTCGGCGATCCGACTGTTTTCGGCCATGCTTCGACCAACTACCGCCACTCGCCGATTAAATTTCGCGGCAGTATTATAGACTTGCTGCACTCGATGAATATTCGAGGCAAAAGCAGCTATTATAATTCGGCCCTCGGCAGTTGCAAATATCTTCTCAAAACTCTCGCCGACAACTCTCTCACTCGGCGTATAGCCGCTCATTTCAACATTCGTCGTATCGCACAAAAGCAGCATAACGCCCTTGTCGCCAGCCGCTGCAAATCTGCCTACATCGGCTAAATTGCCATCGATGGGAGCCTGATCAAACTTAAAATCAGCGCTGTGGACAATCGTGCCGACCGGAGTTTTAATTATTAGTCCAGACGCATCGGGGATACTGTGAGAAACTCGCACCCACTCGACTGAAAAGTCGCCGATTTTCAGCACAGTGCCGCACTCGACCTCATTTAGCCGGACGGCTTCCAGCAGCTTGTGCTCAGAGAGTTTGTTGGAGACAAAGCCCATCGTCAAAGGGGTTCCATAGACAGGCACATCGAGCCGTCGAAGCACGTAAGGCAGCGCGCCTATGTGATCCTCATGGCCATGAGTGAGAACAATTGCAAGTATCTTGTCGGCATTTTCTTCCAGATACGTAATGTCAGGGATTACAATATCGACGCCGAGCATCTCTTCTTCAGGAAACATCAGACCCGCATCAACAACAAGGATCTGATCCTTATAGGCAAACGCGGTCATATTCTTCCCGATCTCAAGCACTCCGCCGAGAGGGATTATTTGGAGCTTTCGTGAGTTTTTTCTTATAGCCATATTGTCCAATCAAAAATCAAGCGAACACTACGTATCGAGTAATTGCTGCATATCGGCACGCGCCTTGGTGGATTTAAATTCTATAATCGTGTAGTCAGTAATTTGCTCGATGAAAAATGGATCTTGGCTCATTATATTGTTAAGCTCATCTCGCGACTCGGCGCTGCAAATAATGACACCGCCTTCACGAGGAACCATCGGGCCGGAGCAAACAAAAAGACCTTTTGCGTAGAATTTGTCGAGAAATTCTCTGTGGGCAGGCAAAACGCGTTCCACATCTTCTATTGGCTTTTTGTACTTCCCAAATATAACGAACATTGCCACCCTCAGTGAAATTATAAAATCGGGCGTTTAAAGATGCACACTTCAAACGCCCGGATTAGTTTACTTTGCCTTAATATATCCCCGTTCGATGGCAAGCTCCGCGATCTGAACGGCATTTAGCGCAGCGCCTTTGCGAATATTGTCAGCAACAACCCACATATCAAGAGTGTTCGGATTGCATGCGTCCTGCCTAATTCGACCAACGTAAGTTGAATCCTTGCCCTCGGCAAAAAGCGGCATTGGGTATTTGCCATTGGCAGGATCATCGATGACTTCTATGCCCGGCCAAGAAGCGAGAGCCGTGCGCGCATTGTCGGCGGAAATCGGCATGTCAAACTCGACATTCACCGTCTCGGAATGCGCTCTAAAAACCGGCACACGCACGCATGTTGCAGAAACGGCCAATTCCGGCAAGTTAAAGATTTTGCGAGTTTCTTTAATCATCTTTATCTCTTCGCCGTAGTAGCCACCGTATTCACTCTTAAGACTGCTTATCTGCGGGATAAGATTGAGTAATATTTGATGCGGATACTGCTCGCAACTGAGATCATTGCCCGAGGCATAATCAGCAATCTGGCGGCTAAGTTCTTTTATAGCGGCGCTGCCGGTACCCGAAACCGACTGGTATGTAGAGACGACAATTCGCTTCAACCCTGCAAGCTTATGCAGCGGCGCAAGCGCATGAACCATCTGTATCGTGCTGCAATTTGGATTTGAAACAAAACCCTGATGATTTGCAATTGCATCACCGTTAACTTCGGGCACAACCAGCGGTACACGTTCATCCATGCGAAAGTCATCGCCGTTATCGACAACAAACACCCCTCGCGCAACTGCTTCCCATCCAAACAGCTGACTGGCGCCTTTTACACCCTCAGTTCCGGCGAAAAATGCTATATCTATATCATCGAATGCTTCAGCGGTGGTTTCTTTTACGTCATAGCTGACTCCGTCTATCTCCTGCTTGCGAGTAGACCTAGCCAAAATGACCAGATTCGACATTGGAAAATCCCTCTGTCGAAGCACTCTAACCATCTCTTCACCGACCGCACCGGCACCGACAACGGCAACTCTGAACCTTGACACGTAAACTTCCTCCCAAAAACATAGGCGAGCAATACAGCTCGAACCGCATGATTTTATAATTACAACAGCTTATCTAAGCCGTATATAAGCCCATTGGAATTAGCGGCCGCACGGGCTGCAAGCAGCACGCCAGGCATAAAACACGTGCGATCAATGCTGTCGTGTCTTATAGTCAAAATCTGGCCCGTTCCGCCGAACAACACTTCCTGATGCGCAACCAACCCCGGCAGTCGCACGCTGTGAATCTGAACGTCATTGCGCCTATCGCCTCTTGCGGGATCATCCATCCCGGCGGGTTTATCGGGCTTGACACCAGCACTGTTTCGCGCGTCTTCGATCATCTCAGCGGTCTTAATAGCAGTGCCGGACGGCGCATCGATCTTTTGGTCATGATGAAGCTCGATTATCTCGACGTTCGGCATATATTTCGCTGCTTGAGCCGCAAATTTCATCATCAACACAGCACCTACTGCAAAGTTAGGGATCACCATCGCCGCAACGCCCGATTCGTCTGCGGCATTCTTCAATTCATCGATATCTTTTGAAGAAAGGCCGGTAGTGCCAATAATTGGAAC
>JAEWSK010000011.1 GCA_023398345.1 Armatimonadota bacterium
GCACAGGTTCGCGTGCCCATCACGACACTGACTTGTGTGTCGACTTTCGCAAACTCACTATTTATATACACCAGCGCAATTGCTTTGTTCAAAGTCGGCGAAAAAGTGCCGCTCGTGACATTGCCGACTGCGATGCCATCCTTTACAACATCACAGCCATGCCTGGGAATACATCTATCGATTGCCTCAATACCCGCGAGCACGCGCTTTTCACCGGTCGTTAATGCTCGCAGTATGGCGTCGCGCCCAATGAAATCCCCTTTGTCGGGTTTGACTACCCACATTAGTTGAGCTGCGACGGGCGTAATTTCGCGTGAAAGCTCATGGCCATGAAGCGAATAGGTAGCCTCAAGGCGCAAAACATCTCTAGCGCCAAGGCCAATTGGCTCCACGCCGAGCGGCTTGCCCGCATCCATTAGGGCATTCCAAAGCGCCAATGTGTCCGGTGCGGCGCACAATAATTCAAAGCCGTCCTCACCCGTATAGCCGGTTCGCGCCACAGAACAAGTAACGCCCGCGACTTTTTTTGCAGTTTCGATATGAAAAGCGTCAAGACCTGTGACGTCAAAATCAGCCAGAGACAAAATCAACTTCTCTGCAAGCGGCCCTTGTACAGCGATCAGCGACATTGTCGATATGTCCGTCAAAGTCGCTCCAAAGGGATTGTGTGATGAAATCCAATTAAAGTCTGTTTCGGCGTTGGAGGCGTTAACTACGAGCAGATACTCCTCAAAACCAGTGCGATACACGATAAGATCGTCGATCACACCGCCGTTTTCATCGCAAAGCAGACTGTATTTCGCAGCGCCTATGCTGAGATTTGAAATATCGTTGGTTGTTACATATTGCACTAAGTCCAGCGCGTCCGATCCCGACACCACAAACTCACCCATGTGGCATATATCAAACAAACCGACTTTTGTGCGCACGACCTCGACCTCGTGAGCAATGCCGGTGTATTGCAGCGGCATGTCCCAGCCGGCAAACTCTGTGATCTTTGCGCCCAGCTTTATGTGTTCATCGTAAAGTGGAGTTTTCATAGCCCGCCCGTACAGAGAAATACCGGGAAGCGTTTGAGACATCCCGGCCCGTCACTAGGTTACATCTTTCGCCTTTGCTATGTCAAGAGCGAGCTCATATGCGAGGGCATGTCAAATATGAGAGATGATCTGGGGCTTTGCCCTAATTTCCACCAGAGACTCTGTGTCTGGACTCTGCTAGGAAACTGTGTTTCCTAAACATTCAGACTCGTAAATTGCAAGACCCCCTTGGGGGTCATGCAATTTACGCATACGGGGTCTGGGGACTGCGTCCCCAGCGGGGTTAAGGGGCAGCGCCCCTTATAAGGAGTCTGAGGGTAACACCCTCAGGGTATTTTCGCCAAATGCGGCATGCGCTCTTTGGATACAAAGCCCTCACCTAGTATGGCCACTTCCAATTTCGAACTTCCGGCATGTCTTCGCCGTGGCGATATATATATTCTTTATGCTCGATTAGCTTATCGCGCACATATTGCTTTACGTAAGCCGCGATATAGCCCAACTTCGGCACACGGTCAATAACATCGCTTACTAAATGAAACCTGTCGAGATCGTTCATTACCGTCATGTCAAATGGCGTTGTAGTTGTTCCTTCTTCTTTGTAACCTCGAACATGCAAATTCTTATGGTTTGTGCGGCGATATGTGAGGCGATGGATAAGCCAAGGGTAGCCGTGAAATGCAAATATAATAGGCTTGTCGGTAGTAAAAAGCGTGTCGAACTCTTTTTCCGACAGACCGTGCGGGTGTTCTTCGCGTGGCTGCAGAGTCATAAGATCAACTACGTTTATAACCCGTATTTTGAGATCAGGCAAAGCCTCGCGCAAAATATTTACCGCCGCTAAAGTCTCGAGCGTCGGCACGTCGCCTGCACATGCCATTACAACATCGGGTTCGTAGCCCATATCATTTGACGCCCACTCCCATATCCCGATGCCCGCTGCGCAGTGTTTTATTGCAGCGTCCATACTTAGCCACTGAGGGCTTGGCTGCTTGCCTGCCACAATCACGTTAATATTATTTCTGCTGCGCAGGCAGCGATCCATTACGCTTAATAGCGTGTTTGCGTCGGGTGGCAAGTATACTCGCACGATGTCAGACTTCTTGTTTACTACAAGATCAAGAAAACCGGGGTCTTGGTGAGTGAAGCCGTTATGATCCTGCCGCCAGACATGCGACGAAAGCAATATGTTGAGTGATGAAATCGACCTACGCCACGGAATGTGTCGACAGACTTTTAACCACTTGGCGTGCTGGTTGAACATCGAATCTATGATATGAATAAACGCCTCATAGCAGTTAAACACACCATGCCTGCCGGTCAGAAGATAGCCTTCCAGCCAGCCTTCGCAGGTGTGTTCACTTAATATTTCCATCACGCGGCCGTCGGGCGAGAGATGGTCGTCGTATGGATAAGTTTCGGCATCCCATGCGCGATTTGTAATTTCAAAGACTGCGCCAAGGCGGTTCGAGGCGGTCTCGTCCGGCCCCATCAGCCTGAAATTGCTCATATTAAGCATAATAACATCGCGAAGTATTGCGCCTGCGGATTTTGTTGATTCTGCCTCAATGCAGCCGGGGTTTGTGACATTGACGGCGTAATCTCGAAAATCAGGCATACGCAAATCTTTAAGCAATATGCCACCGTTTGCATGTGGATTTGCACCCATTCTCCGATCACCTTTTGGCGCCAGTTCTGCAATTTCGGCAAAGAGCTTTCCGTTGGAATCAAAAAGTTGCTCGGGCTTGTAACTTTTCATCCAGTTTTCGAGAAGTTTCACATGCTCCGGCTTTTGGGCTAAGTCGGTAATAGGAACTTGGTGCGAGCGCCAATAGTTTTCAGTGAGCAGGCCGTCGACTTCCTTGGGGCCTGTCCAACCCTTTGGGGTGCGCAGCACGATCATAGGCCATTGTGGCCGCTGGGTCTCATCGTCTTCCCTTGCGCGGCGCTGAATTGCTTTTATCTCACAAAAAACCTTATCGAGAGTGTCCGCCATTTGCTGGTGCATTTTTGCGGGGTCTGAGCCTTCAATGAAATATGGCTTATAGCCATAGCCGACAAAAAGACTCTCCAGCTCGTCACGCCCAATGCGCGCAAGCACAGTCGGGTTGGCGATTTTATAGCCGTTAAGATGTAAAATCGGCAGCACTGCGCCATCAGTAGCTGCATTTAAAAACTTATTGGAATGCCACGATGTCGCAAGCGGGCCGGTCTCAGCCTCGCCATCGCCGACAACGCAAGTTACAATTAAATCGGGATTGTCGAACGCCGCCCCAAATGCATGCGATAGTGAATAGCCCAGCTCACCACCTTCATGAATCGAGCCGGGAGTTTCCGGCGCGACATGGCTGGGAATGCCGCCCGGGAAAGAAAATTGCTTAAACAGGCGCTTCATTCCGTCGGCGTCTTGAGATATGTTGGGATAGAACTCGCTGTAGGTTCCCTCTAGGTAGACGTTAGCCACCAACCCCGGCCCGCCATGGCCCGGCCCGGTGACGTAGATCATATCGATATTATCGCGCTTTATGATTCTATTTAAGTGAACGTAAATAAAATTCAAGCCGGGGGTTGTTCCCCAGTGGCCTAAAAGCCTTGGTTTGATGTCCTTTATTGTCAACGGACGTTTTAATAGAGGGTTGTCGAGCAGATATATCTGTCCGACGGATAGATAATTCGCCGCGCGCCAGTAGGCATCCATTCGGCGCAGTTCGTCTTGGGTCAATGGCCCGCTTTGAGCCTTGCGCTCGGTCTTGGTAGTTACCATATGCTCCTCCCACGACAGAATCGATTCATATTACCCGCTTCCAAGCAGTAGAGCGCATGTTTTACTGCACATGACTTTGGCACAGCGTTTCATTAAATCTGCAGGGAGAAAGCGTTCGGCCGGAGAAGTTGAATGCGTAAATGAAAGATGCAAAGGGGTTTGCACGCAATGAGCGAGACATCAAAGAAGCGTTCCAAGGATTTCCTTAAAATAGCCGATCAGTTCAAGCTGGGAGTGCTCGTAACCGAATCGTCACACCCGGTCACTGCCGAACTTAGTCAAACTGCAAAACGTTCCACGTCGGATGCGCTGCGGCTGCTCTTTGAGGTAGATTATGATGTAGTAAACAAATATCACGAGTGGGCGTCAACGGATGCTCCACGCCGCATCGCCGATACTGTGCGCGATGCAATTTGCTCTGGAGGAAAAATATTCTTTACCGGGTGCGGCTCAACAGGCA
>JAEWSK010000013.1 GCA_023398345.1 Armatimonadota bacterium
CGCTACGAGTGGTGCGTGCTCAAGTGGAACACTTCTGCAATAGAGTTTTACAGTTCTCTGGGCGGCGAATTGCTCGACGACTGGCAAATGATGCGTCTTGAGGGAGATTCGCTTGCAAAAGTGGCAGATATTTGCTGATCGATAAGCATTAAAAAGCGGCGCTTCCAAATTGGAAGCACCGCTTTTTTATAGAATTAAGTTTGCGTCTTAGTTGCGTTTTCGGCCAGTGAAACTTATTAGCCCAACTAAGCCGGACAGCATTGCGATCATGCTTCCAGGTTCAGGCACTGTGAGCTTTGCCTGAAGGTTGCCGTAGAGATTCTCGCTTTCTTGCGGTGTATCTCCGTCGTAGTTCCAATTGTAACTTCCGGCCCACTGCAATATTAAATTGGGATCAGTCCATATTCCACCCGTTCTTGTAATCGCCGCGCTGCCAACACTGATGAACTCAGTCGGCTCAGACTCATATGCCGGTCTGGAATAAACTGATGCGTCATATCTCGCATTTGGATCGACGTAGCCGGTCATTGTTAAATTATTAATTGTTCCAGTCCAGTAGACGGTTCCGCCGGTCTTTGTCGAGTGGACTGTGAATGTGCCGGTGTCGAATGTCAATGTCCACATACTGCCCGATATTGAACCTTGGCTCACAACTGCGTCAAAACTAAACCAACCGGCCAGCTTGTTATCATTCCAATAAAGCAAACGACCATCAGCAGTGATCGATGTATTTGTGGCAAGTGGGTTGCCAGCTTCGCCAAAGAGAAGAGTAAAGTCATCTTGGCAAAAATAACTCGTCTGAGGCATTGCCGATGCGGCAACTCCCAACGCCATTAAAGCAATTGTAGCAAGTAACAGACCCCATCGTGTCTTTATCATCCTTTTCCTCCACCCATCCGAACACATTTTGCTTTTGTCGCGAAATGCGTATATATGCACAAAAACCGACCACATACGACATTCAGTGTATGTGGTGCAATTTTCTTGCCAAAGCTCAGCTATTATAAAAAAAAGCTCAACAGTTTTTTTTATCGGTTAGTTTTGCGGATTGATGCAGTTGCAGTTTTTTGGTTTAACTTGAACTATATAGAGGTATGATCCAATCGTTCCGGCATGCATCTGGCCATGATGGAGCCAATAGATAAGATGACAACTTCTTATTATCATATGAAGGTGTTACGGGAGTCGAACTCGTGGCGGGTGAGCTTGGCAGGGGATATCGACTATGCTGC
Organism: Armatimonadota bacterium; assembly: GCA_023398345.1. Lineage (GTDB taxonomy): Bacteria > Armatimonadota > UBA5829 > UBA5829 > UBA5829 > DTKD01. Next base: position 1,233 of record JAEWSK010000013.1, read on the forward strand.
CTCTCTCGAACTCGGACCGGAGCTCGCTGGAATTGTTGAAAACTGTGATACGGATCTGCTTTTAGATCTTAGCGAAGTGACGCTAATGGACAGCGAAGGCATAAAAACTTTGATGGCCGTCTATGTCGGTATGTGCGACAAAAACGGCCATTTTCGCGTAGTAAACTGCAGCCAACCCGCTCTGAGAGTATTGCGACTGGTTGGAGTTGATGACATGCTCGGAATCAGCGTCAGTTGACTTAATCGTAACTGGCTATATACTCCACAAGCATCCCCGCTCCCATTCCAATGGAGCCTTTTTTTGCAAGTGGCAAGTCTTTGTCAATGACTGTTGAAGACATATCGATATGCGCCCATGGCGTGTCATCCAAAAATGAGTTGATGAAAAGCGCGCCGAGTATTGTGCCCGCGCCGCCCTTTTCAGAATTGCGCAGGTCAGCAACGTCGCTTTTTAGATGCTCCGCGTAATCTTTGTAAAGCGGCAATTGCCAAAGTGTCTCCCCGCATGAATTGCCCGCCGCAATCAGCTTGTCAATCAATTGCTGATCCGTGCCTAAAATGCCCGATATTTCTCTACCCAGCGCAGTGACGCACGCGCCTGTTAGCGTTGCAAGGTCAATTATCTCATCGACACCGGCTGCATGCGCGTATGCCACAGCGTCTCCGAGCGTAAGTCGGCCCTCTGCATCAGTGTTGTTGATCTCGACTGTCTTTCCATTAAATGACTTGGCGATGTCGCCGGGGTGGGTTGCCGTTGCGCTGATTGCATTTTCAGTGGCCGGCACCAACGCCGTAATATTAACCTTGGGTTTGATTTTGCCCACTGCTTTCATTGCGGCCAAAACGGCAGCAGCTCCAGACATGTCATCTTTCATTCCATACATCGAATCTGCGCTTTTGAGCGAGTAGCCGCCAGTATCGTATGTGATTCCTTTGCCGACAAGGGCGATTGTTTTCTTTGCATCTGGATGAGTGTAGTTTAACTCGATGAATTTTGGTTCTACAACAGCACCTTTTGCGACCGCCGCGAAAAGTCCCATCCCTGCCGCTTCAAACTCATCCCTATCCATCACTTTTATGCTCAGTCCCGATTCATTTGCTATCGAGCTGGCAATGTCGGCAAGATATGATGGGGTAACTATGTTGGATGGCTCATTTACCAAATCGCGCGCAAAGACAACCGAGTCGCCGATCAGCTCTGCTCGCTTAATGCCGCGTTCGATATCGCTAATCTTATTTTTGGATAACTCCACGATGTCAAAGGACTCAATGGAATTATCTGTCACATCTTCAGTTTTCCACCGCGTGAACTCGTAGTTTCCAAGAATCGTCCCAAGTGCTGTCGCACGGGCGCAGTCAAACGCGGGCAAGCCTGCGATACCCGCTCCATGCAGAATGCTTGCGACTTTGGCGGCTTTTATATCTTTGCACTTTCGGATTGCGCATGCGGCGGCCTTCATTATTACAAGCGAGTTGAAATCTTCGCGCTTGCCGAGTCCGACAAGTATAACTTTCTTTGCCGGAAAATCCGAGCATGGCCGAGTGATCATGCACTTGCCGAGCTTTCCGTCAAACTTTTCATCTTCGATTTGGCTCGTTATTGCGCCGTTCAACGCGCTGTCAATTGCGCCGGTGGCACCGCCGGGCTGTTTTACGCCCTCAAAAAGGTTGATTATTAAGGCATCGCACTGCGTTTGTGCAAGCGAGGCGTTATATACAGCAATTTTCATATCAATCCTCCCGAGCTATTATATCGATTATCACCAGTTTTAACTCAAATTCAGACTTTATCTGCAAATAACGGCACTTTTACAACGACTTTACGAACTAATTCGGGCTGTTCAAGCGCAACGCCGGGCATGTGCGCATCGTGCGGAAAAACAATAACAAAAGTGCCAGTTCTTGCCGTAACGAAGTCGCCTTTTCCATCGAACCATTCTATGTCGTTTTGCTCATTGTAGTTCTCTGTTGTTCGTAGCGTATCGATTTTTGCCCAACCCATATGTTCAACGCCGCTTGCAACAAACTGAACATCGATGTAACGCCTATGGGCTTCCCAGCGCTTTTGATTGCGCGGAGCCGTCATATAATCTTGGATCACGCAAAAGCTGCCGTCGCCGATTTCGTGGCGTCCCAACTCAAGTTGCGAAAAGTCCGTTTCGGATAAATATTTCAGCGCAGTCGCTATTTTTTGCGATATGCCGAGATAGGATATTGCGTTATCAATACTGTCTATAATCATAATGCCTACTTAAACACCTGTGTGACGAAGACCTTGCAAATACTTATTCTTTCGTGGTTTCGAACATTCGCGTTTTCGCGATTAATTTTTTTCATTACTCGATTTTCTTGACCCTCGCTTGGCTCGCGGGTATACTTAGTCCAGTTTTGACAGCTTGCTGTGAATGGATGGTATGTGATGAGTGAGTGCTACTTGTATAACATTGGACGTATTTCTTATACAGAAGCGCTCAACATGCAACTCGATTTACATGCTCAGTGTGCGGCAGGCAAAATCCCCGGGGTGTTGCTTCTTTTGGAGCATAACCCAGTTATAACTATGGGCGTCAAGACACATCGCACGAATATTCTTGTTGCGCCGGAAATTCTTGAGCGCGAAGGTGTAGAGCTTGTC
>JAEWSK010000021.1 GCA_023398345.1 Armatimonadota bacterium
AAGCAGTGTCATAAGCCGTAGGCTCGCTCGGCGACAGATTCGCATCGACGACGTCTTCAGGCTCATCTTTATCGAAACCGTCCAAATTAACGGCGGCAAACTCTCTTTTTGTAACTTCAGCCTGCTCTAGTGTCTGGCCCAAAGCCTCGGATATTTCTCTGGTAAAGTTTATGCCTGCCACACCAAGAGGTGGGCTTGGAAATACTAGAAGACCATTTTCAAATACTGCAAATTCAGTCCGCGTGGAACCCATGTTGACGATTGCAACTGTCTCGTTTATTGCACCGTCTTTATCTAACTCAATAAGCGCCCTGCTCGTCGCGAGAGGTTCAATGTCAATGGCCATCGGCCGAAGACCTGCTGCAAACAGCGCCTCAACATGACTGTTTACAAGTTGCTCCTGCGCAACAGCTAGCAGAACTTCCATCTCGGTTGCATCGGGATCATCATTGGGCTTAACAAGGGGCTGGAAGTCCATTACAACTTCCTGGGGACTAAACGGAACGTGGCGCTCCACTTCCCATTTCATCGTATCAGCAAGCTCATCTTGCTTCATTTTGGGAACGCTTATCACGCGCACAACAACCTGCGATGCACCTGATACGGAGCTTACGCATTTCTTGGTCTTTATGCCACTTTCAGCAAGAAGAGCCTTTATGGCATTTCCCAAGCCGACCGGATCTACAATGACTTCATTCTCGATAACCCCTTGAGGGATTTTCGAGATACCTAGACCGGTTATAGTTATGCCATCCTTGGCTATCTTGGCTTCGGCAACTTTTATAGAATCAGTGCCGATGTCCAGGCCAACCACAGCGGGAGGCGCGGATTTCCGTGACGGACTCAATTGCTATATCTCCATCTGCAGAGCTCAAGCTCAGACTATCGTAACATCAAACACAGCTAGTGTCAATCAAAACAGGGAACAGATACACGGAATTGGGCATAGAAAAGCCCCAATTTGTGCCATTATCCCATTGCAACCATGAAGATCGCTATCTTCCCCAGAAGTTAGGGCTGATCGTTTCCCAGAACAAATCGGAGCTTCCTCCGCGTGTGCTGGTCCAGAACACCCATATCTTTGAAGACAAAACATTGTTATAAGTTCCGCTATTTTTAGGATCAGGGTCAGCAAACGCATAAATGCTGCCTTCGTTGACGTTTGAATCGGCCGCAAAACCAAACAACGATTGCTCCGGTATTTCTGTAATCCACGAAATGTCCTGCAACTGATAATTGCTGACTGCTGGGCCAGTTACGGGAGTATATGAAATAGTCGGAGGGGCAGGAACGCTAAGGCCTGACGAAATCAGAGTTCGATAACGCTCGTCAACTTCCGAGAAATAGACTTTCGTGCCTGTTCGGTCTACTTCAAACGGCCCATATTGCCCGCTTATAGTTAGATTCGCAGATGTCGGTATCTCTCCGGTGAGCGGGTCAACTTTAATCGGCTGCAGACCAAGCTTTGAAAGGTCTACGCCGATGCGCATTGTCGTGTAGAAGATCGTGCTGCTATCGACAGCAGTGCCGGTTTTTCGCCAGAAAACCCAAAGCCTGTCAACCGGCGCAGGTTTCTTTGCAGGCCATGACGGATCGAGTCCTTTGACAACAACACCGTAATCTGGATCCGTCATGCTTGTATGCTCAATAAATGCACGCGGACTGCCGTCTGCAGCAGCATCGGTTGTGATTCGCCATGCATGCGGCGTGTAATCGGCACGGACTTCCGGCGTGCTGATCTTTCCATTAGTCAATTTTACTTCTTGAAGCGCCTTAGTAAAACGCACTATACCCGAAGAAAAATCAACCAGCATCTGCCCAAGCACCTCGGCTGCAGCGCTGCCGGCAGGGTAGCTATAAGTATATATGCCAGTCGCGTCGTCTATGTCCGGTGTAATTACCGCGCCGGCCGTACTCAACACTGTACCTTTCCAAACGCTGCCGTCAGTCGCACTGATGGAAACATCGTCAGCATCATTAAAAACTACCGTCCCGTTGTCGTAGCCGTCCGGGAAGAAAACCCGAATATACGGCAGGTCTCTAGTGGGATTGGTGGCATCGTAGTTGCCCCAATGGTCAATTGCAAATGTGCCTCCGCGCGCAGATCGAGACCATGCCAAATGCTTTGACGTATAGAAGCCAAATTTAGGGTCACGCACGAGTTGCTCGTTAAGAACTCTCGGCAGTGGCTGAGATGTGCGATTGGGCGAATTGACAGAACTATCAGTCGGTGGAACCGCCGCATAGCGCGATAGTATGATATCCGAGTTGCGCGTTAGTTTATTCGTGCCTGCATATATGACGTCAAAAGCTCTTGTCGCATCATCAAACAATGTCTCTCTGTATGCGTCGGGGAAGTCCTGATAGTCCGAAGATGGGGCACTAGAAATATCTGCCCACCAATGTCTGAGTATCGGGTTTGGCGCACCAACTGAGGCCATGCAATCGGGCGTTCGCAACTTCTGATCCGGTTCCCAAGAACTAGACGGAAAAGTTGGCCCACCGCCCGACCAAGTATAGTTGATCGACCACGTACCGCTATTGCCGCCCTGCCAGAACATCCACATTTCATTGCCGTCCGGCACCGGAGAAGGATAGCGTTTTACTTGCGATTGATCGTGATTAATAACTGACGCATTTCCGGTTGGCCCATTGGAAATATCCAAATAGGAGATCAGATGCGACTGCGTTGCCTTATTGGCCGAGTCGACCATATCTGCGCTGCCCGCCCACGCAAGCCAAGTTCGATTTTGATTAGCATCGCGCACCACTGCGAGATTCTCACCTATACACGGTGAATAATGCCTTACAGAAGGCATTGTCGCGCTTGCTGTAGGCCACATCATCAAACTAAGGCCGGTTGGAATTGCTGCCCAAGCGTCAGTGGGAATCAAATTGGAAGATGTATTCCACCAATGGTAAGAATCGGTGTTATTCCATTTGTTACTAACGCAACCAAGCTGCGCATAGTTTAGAAGCCACGGTGCGCCAGCGCGCGTTTCCTCATCAGATGGTGGCGTAGCAGTGGTGAAGTTTCGATCTGTCGCCCAAAACAGATTCGTCGACCAGAACAAGTTCACCGCGCCATTTTTGTCTCTGAACGCGGCTGGCGTGGAATCTCCGACTTTCGGCACGGAAGCGGCTGTTGTCGGGCCGGAAGTAATATAGTCAATTTGCGGAAGCGTAGTCGGCGTCACTCCACCCGTAAGTTGATTCTCTCGAACCGCTACTTTAAGCTGGAAGCTCGGAAGCGCGGTGGGTTCATTGAACCCGTAAAACGCACCACCACTGACGTTGGGCTCGGGTTGCAAATCACCGTCCGAATCGCTGAAAACTACTATGTAAGGAATCCTGCATGTTGAATCCCAGCTCTGGTAAGAACCAATCGGCTGCGTGAGCGGTACGCGCACGCTTACTAAAGGTGTCAGTGGCTTGACTTCTGACCACCCGGCAGTAGTAATTGCAGATGCAGCAGCCGCCTGTGTAGAATTATAGTCCGCGTTCCATTTACGCGTATCCGGTATGGTCAGTTCCGTAGGATCCGGGTCTCCCACTCTCGGCTTAGAAAGTGTGTAGCCATAACTAGGTGTCGTAAATGGGATATTTGAAAAACCTTGATATGCGGTAACTCCGATAGTCGGGTCAAGAGAGCTTGTAATCATTCTTCCCGGCAAAAACATCGACGGGCTGGCTTGATCGCCTTCGAGATCCAAATTTTGATTTATACGTATGTTGGCTAAGTTCACGTTGCCCGCATTTTTGATTGTTATAGGCTTGAACCACTGCTGAATCTCAGGGTCAGGATTATATGCACAAAATCCCAGCGGCGAATTCAGCGGTTCGCCTAAACCATGAGGCGCACTGCCAACGTCGATGACTTGCTCTTCGACTTCAATTCTTGGATCCGGCGGAACTTTGATTTGGACACGGAACTTGCGGTATGCCTCCTGCCAGGTAGATGGCGCACCGGTCGTGACATCACCCGTATTGCACACACCATCGCCGTTCGAGTCGATAAATGCAACCATCGTTCTGTTATAACCGCTCAATGTGTTTGCAGGCTGGAATCTCGGCACATCCACCGACACCATAACTCCGTCAGCGTTCAAATATGTGTGCAGGTCGGGATTGTTACTCGGCCAACTGCTGTCTTTATCAACCGCCCATAGCGCGCAATTCGTACTTGCGGCGTCATTATCACTGGACACATGGCGATACGCCTGATACTTTTCATAGATATCCGGATAATCGATAGACCCTTGGCCGGAATCCCACGGAAAAATGACACCGTAAGTTATACTGCTCAAATTACCGTTGCCGTCTACTGCTCTTGCTGCAACAGAGCTTGGAAAATCACGGAAGCGCAGATTGCCATCGTTAATTCGGAACTTGGTCAGCCTTGCGTTATTTACCGTGCCGGTCTGGCTGCGATCCATTACGCCGAGGTTAGCTTGCCTTGAACTGGTTCCGTGGGCAACGTAGTCGAGGTCTATTATCGGCATATTTAGCCTAACAACCTTGCCGCCTGTCCACGCGAAATTTCCATTGAGGTGAACCTCAGGGTTATTGCGGTTCGGATGGTGCTTTGAAGCGGAGTATTGACCGTCCCACCCGATTTTATTCGGCGTTGTCAAGTCGTCGCGAATAGCGAGAGGGTTGTTTATGCCGATTTCGGCCTCTAAAAAGCTCTGATCGGCCGTAGAAGTGCTACCGCTCTTTGTCGTTACAAGTCTTGTGTCATACCATTTTGATGGAGCGCCGGTTCCGCTGGTGGAGCCTGTTTTTAGTTTCGCCAGCGGCCATGTTACGGAAATCACATCGCCGCCGGAACTGTTCTGCTTTTTGAGCGACGCAGTGATTATCCAACCGGGGCCCGGCGGGGGCGCGTACGGGTAGGATGTCTTTGTGCCGTCAATAGCAATTTTTACAAGCGCGTAGCTGCGTTTTATTTTCTCTGTCGACGTGACCGTGCTTGTAAGCTCGGCATAAGTAGTGCCGCTGGGGTATACGATAGTATAGTCTATGAGTCGGGCAACTGTGCCTGAAAATGTGAGACTTGTGCCGGCGCTTGCACCGGCGCTTGTGTTTGTCATTTTAATTGTGATGCCGCTTCTTCCACCGTTTATGTATTTGGATTCCGGCAGGTTCCACAGCGCCAAATAGATACTTTCACCCCATTCGAAATATATTTCATCGTCTGTATCGCGATCATTGGGCATAAAATCCGGCTGCCTGCGATATTTTGCCTGTTTTGTGAGTTCACTGTTTACTTTGTCATCAGTATTATACACAGAGTTATCGATGACTTTCATGCCATAACTGACAAGCGCCTCATAATCAGCATCCTCAGCCGTTCCCCCATCGAACTTATTGATGATGGTGGCATCGGGAGTGCTTGACGACAGCGGCTCTGGGTTGAAATTCATTGAGCTGTCGTAAAAATCTTTGGTGAGCATTTCAAACTGTATATCTGTTTCAGGTGCGGCAGTGGTCTTGTTCCCAGTGGAATTCGGCTCGCCAGAATACGGCCAATCGCCACCCTGCCATTCACCACCCCACCCGCCGCCGCCACGTGTAAGCGCAAGCAAATGTCCATCGGAAGATCCGATATATATCCAGCTCACATCACTAGTTGATACCTTAGTGTTTGTAATGTTTGGTGACGAGAAAAGTTGGCCGTCAGTCGTCCAGCCTTCGTAAGTTTCCTCTGTTGTCGCGCCCGTAGTTGAATTGGTGACTATATAGCCTTTAGGAACAGACCCGTCAACCGCATCGCGCCAGTGAAGCGTGCTACCAGCATCACTCATGTCTCCGACGTACATTATCGGGTTTTCGCCTAAAGCCCCTTTGCCGTCGATTGCCACTGATCCCTGAACAGGAGAAAGCAATGAAGGCTCGTAGTAATTAAATGTCGGATTGCTATATGTAACACTGTCGCTAGAATCCACTGTTGCATATAGCCTCTCGCCCGTGTCAGCTATAAATGAATAGATCATTCCATCGCTGCCGGCACACCATACTCGCTCTGTATTGGTACCGCCCACGTTAGCTATTGCAGGTGTTGAATACCTAAAGCCTCCAAGAGGGTTTTGCACATAATCGCCATTACTATCCAGCGTTGGATACTGCCATATTTTATTGCCGCTGTCTATATTTATGCAGTAAAAGACGCCGTCCGTGGAGCCGATAAAGAGTCTGTTCGCACCATCAATAGCGGGCGACGAAAGAAAACCGCCTGGGTTTTCATCAGTATCCACGTCGCTAGGAAAAACCCATTTCTGATAAGGTGGCAAGCTTTTAGCTTTATCGATGCACCTAACTGTCCCATCAACAGTTGCAGCAAAAAGCTTGTCACTCGAATAGGCAAGCGAAGCGCCGATGGTGCCAAAGCTTGGAGAGTCTGCATTACCCGAGGTCACAGTCTTTGTTGTCCGTATTGATGGAAACACCCAGTTAAGCTGACCAACATAATTAGCTCTCGGCTCGACATCAAATGACATGACCCTGCCGTTTTGGCTCGCAACGAATACCGATTGGGCGTTTGTAATCTTCGGATCGCCTTCAGCATCGGTTATAGGAGTGCTGTATCCAAGGCCGCTGATCGCATCCGGCACGATCATGACCGCGTCGGCAACAACTACATAATCGGCGACGGTTTTGGAAGATGTTGGAGTATCATTCGGATCGGTTACGGGATCGAGCTCCGGCGTCGCAGTATTTTTAAGCGTGACACTTGTCGGGTTAAAGTAGGAACCACCAATTTTAACCCATGTTCCCCATGTTGTTACATCGCCCTGATCAACAGTTACAGTTGCAGAGCCGCCATCGAATGCAATTGAATACGTCGCATCCCTTGAGCGCGATTGCGATCCGGTTCCGCCTGGCCCCGGCATCCATGCATAAACTGAATATGACAAACCTCCGGCACCGGGTGGCGCTGCCAAGCTCAAGTCTGAGGAAAAGTCCCACGTGTATATATCAGGATCCACACCAGTCGCGCATGTAATATAGTGAAACTCTCCACCAAACGAATCCGCGCGAATTGCGGATGAGGTGCCTTTGGTTTCATCCTCACCCTTTGTAACACCAGGCCCTTTCCAAAGAAGTTCACCAGTATCGGCATCAAGGGCATATAGCTGCTTGTCCATACCAGATGCAAAGCAGACTAGTTCGGGCGATGAACTAGTAACTGCCGCTCTCGCAAGTGTCGGGGAGGAATAAAAACCGCCTTGGATCGGCCCTTCGATCGGGAGGCGATTGCCAATATAGTCGGCCTTGGTAGGATCCGTGCCATTGCGCGGGTAGCGCCACACCGGCTTGCCAAGATACTTTGCAATCTTCTTGTAGTCATCTTTATTGCTGCCCCATGTGCTCTCGGCCTGAGTTGTCGGCGTGACACCGTAGGCGCAGTAGATACCGCCATCGCCGGGATCATCGACAATGCGCTTAAATCTTATGGCATCAGCAAGCACATAACCCCCCGAAGCTGACTGATCCGTGACCAATGCACTTAATGTAACACCCTCGCCCGACGCACTGCCGAACGTGAACGTGTATGAAGTCAATTGTTCCCATTGGCCGCCGTTGCTCTGGTCGAAAGTGAAAACGTGCGGGCCGATATCGTCTACAATCGTATAGGTCGCCTTCTCAGTGCCATCCGTGTTATTTGCACTCAGAGTTGGATTATCAGAGTAATAATACGGAACCCAGATATATATTTGATACTGGCCACTCGGCAGATTTGACGGAAATGACCATTTAACTGTCGGCACAGTGCCGCTCGAGCTGGTCACTATTGGACAGCGATGGTAATAACCGTTGTAAGGGTCTCCATAACCTGATAGAGGGCCAGCCCAGCTAGATACATAGGTCGCGGCTGCGTCGTCTACCGTATCTAATAAACCATAATCTTCGTCCGTGCTTGGGCCGAGAGGCTCGACCGTCCCAAAGAATGCGCAAGTCGTCTTGCTGGGCCAATTAACGATCGTAGAATCAGGGCTTTCTAGCTCTATGTCGGCACTTGCGGGCGAGGCGTAAATCTCACCCACTCTAAAAAATCGTATGGCGTCTGCAATGACTTCCGTGCCAGTAGCGCTTGTTGAAGTTACAAGCGCAGTCAACTGCACACCCTGGCTGGCAGCGTCAGAAAACCAAAAAGCCGAACTGGTCAGTTTTTTCCACTCAACACCTTTACTCTGGTCGAGAGATACAACATGAGTGCCATAGTTGTCCGTAACAGTATATGTGGCTTCAGTGGTTGCTTTTGTAGAAAGGGTTGGGTCGGTGGTATCTGTGTGACACGGAATGCGCACGTATATGTAATATTTTCCGCGCGGCA
>JAEWSK010000028.1 GCA_023398345.1 Armatimonadota bacterium
CGCTCGAGACAACTCGGCGGAACCGGACTGGGCCTTGCAATAGTGAAAGACATCGTCGAAGCACACGGCGGCAAAGTTGAAGTTGAGACAGAATTAGGCAATGGTAGCGCATTTACGGTGACTATTCCGGCTGTAAGCTCCTAGCGATAACATATTTACATATCTTTGAGTTGCAAAATTGTGCTACTATTGTCAATGAAAGCATTTATACTGTGGGCATTTTGTCCCTCATACCCACATACGGGGCAAAGCCTTAGACCAGTTTTTGTAAATTTAATACGCACCCGTTGATATGATTCACTTTTGTGGATAGAATATTGTTACTGGCGAGCGCGAGAGGCAGAGGCAAAAATATAATGGACTCTATTGGCATCACATTAAAATCGGAACGAGAAAAGCGTGGGCTTTCCGTGCAGGAAGCTCACGATGCAACAAAGATCGCAATTCAGAGCATAGCAGCTCTGGAAGAAGATCGGTTCGAGTCTTTCCCGAACAAAGTCTATGCTCGCGCGTTTTTGCGTGATTACGCCAACTTTCTAGGACTCGACAGCACATCTTTGCTTGCGGCATACGAAGAAGCATGGAGTCCGAAAATCGATATCGATACAGCACCAAAGAAGAACTCTGGATCGGCATGGCGCGCCATAGGATACTCGCTGCTGGTTGTGATTTTAGTCGCGGGACTGGCTGCAAGCGGCTACTATGGCCTATATACGCTTCAACACAAGCGCGCTGCTAACCAGGCAAGCGTTACCGCGAACAATAATGCAACAAAGCCCGACGTCGCCACGATTCCCAAGGCGCAGCCTGTCGCTCCTCCAAAATCTGATGTCGCCACAAAGCCCAAGCCCGCACCAGCGGCCGTTGCACAGACAAAACCAATTCCGGCAACACCTAGCTTGGAAGTGACGGCTCTAAGGGATGTCTGGGTTCAGATCAAGGCCGACAACAAAACCGTATTTATGAACATAATTCCAAAGGGTGCAACAAAGACATTTGAAGGCCAGAAGAGCATCTATATAAAAACCGGCATGGCAGGAGCAGTGCAGCTCAAGTTCAACGGGCAAATTCAGCCGCCTCTCGGCAGTTTGAAAGTTAGAGGAGAAAAGAACTTCACGATGCCTGCACCTAGCGTGCCCGCACCAGTATCTCCGCAAACGCATTAACTTGGTGCCTATTGCACTGAAATGTTAAATTTTGGTTTCCTATCTAGCTCAACAAGAAGGAATTCCGCACCAAGTCCACGAATGTACCCCGTTAGAAGTCGACCGGCTTGCTTACGGTTTGGCTAAAGTGCTCGCAAGAGAAGCTGTCGAGGAAACAAGGATACTCGTACACGCGTCTTTTGCGGGATAATCCGAAAGGAGCGCAAGTAAAATGAGGAAGTTTGCTGTGCTGCTCGTTATTGCGGCAATGGCGATTGGATGTGCGGGTGCTCTGCATGCCGCTACCACGATCTACGGTATCAGCGGTCTAATCGAGACTCCTGACGATACCATTGTTTCATCGAAAAGCCTGACACCCACTGCGGACAGGATTTTTGACTTTAAGCCTGATGGGGCTTCGACCGGCGTTGACGTTACGACGTTCGGTGGCGCTATCGGGATCATCCCGAACTTGGAAATCAGTGCAGTTGGTATTGACACTGACGCAGATAACTCCGACACAGAGTGTCTGATTAATGCAAAGTACCAATTGCTTCCCGAAACCCTGACGAGACCATCCGTCACGGTCGGAGTTGTTGATGCTGCCCAGAGACTGGAGCATCTTACGAGCTACATCACCGAGACAAGCGCATTCGTCGTGTTCGGAAAGAATATATCGAACATAGCCGAAGGCGTCAGTGGTCTAGTATCAAAGCCGATAAAAGGCACTTTCGGGTTCGGAACCGGACTCTACAGAAGTGTTTTTGCCGGCCTAAATATGTCCCTTTCACCGAAGATGAGCGTTGCCGTCGAGTATCTCAACAGAGGCCTTCGCGACGACTCCACCGTCAGTGGCGTTGTTCGCTTCCAGCCGATTGAGGCACTGTCCGTTGACGCAGGTATTATCGGATTCAAGGACTTTTATGCTGGGGCAAGCTTCAACTTGTCCACGTTCTAAGTTGCAATCCATCGCCCTTTAGCGCTTGACGTTAATTGGGCTATAAAAAGAAATGGCGGGCCGGGAGCAAGACCGGCTCGCTTTTATTTTTGCCTGACTTTTTGCGCAGTCTATTGTGAGACAGCTCAGATTCTATAAGAACGACAGCGCGATATTTATCGCATGTATATTTTCAATAGGATGGAAGTTTAGGGGTTAGGATTTTATTTGAGTGCGCCGTTGGGGGTATCTAGTATTCTTCTATTTCGGACAGCGAATGCCACGGTCGGAGCGGCTGCAATCTGGCGTCTTCATGGTCTGTGCCATTACAGCGTGCGGCGTGGCCGTCGGCAAACATAGTGTTGCGATAGGCCAACTGCCCATCAGGAACCTGATCTCCCATATGCCAACACCATGTGTCGCCCAGCACTGCCTTGCGAGTGGGACAAACTACGGATGAAACCGGCGCTCCAACGCGCTGCAAACCACTGGAGCTTATGAGTTCAGGGGCCAGCGCCGTCCAATGCCTTAGGGCGTTTGTAATAGCCGTTCCGCTGCTGTGAACAGTCCAGTCGACTTGGTTTGCCGCATAGTACTCATAGCTGCAGCCGGCGTATTTCCATATCGGCTGGTTTGGCGGAACCCCATAGACGGAATTAGCGCTTCTCACTCCGATGTCGCTTGGACAGCCAAAAACACCGGGGTTGTCATACAGCCCGTCCGAATTTTTGTGCATGCCGTTGCGCACGTAACAGGTAAGGAGTTCTTGGATAGTTCTTTGTGAGCCATTCTCGGGTTTTGCCCAATAGCTTGGAGCGCCCCATGCGGCGGCTGAGGGGAATCGGTTTGTGTTGTCATCAAGGTAAAGCGTGAGAGCAGAGCCAAGCTGCTTCATGTTGGAGATGCATCTTGTTATTTTGGCGCCCTCTTGGGCTTTGACTATTACAGGAAACAAAATCGCCGCAAGCACGCCAATAATGCCCATGACCACGAGCAATTCAACAATCGTGAAGCCCGCGGACTGAGACGAACGCCTTCTTATATTGCCAACACATCCCACTAGCATCGCTGCAACTCCAGGCGAATCCCGCCTATGCGCAATACACACTTTACCAGCAAACTCAGTTTACACCACATACGGCCCCTCGTCAACACCATTGTTGAGGCCTTTTGCGCAAAAAACTGATACGGTTTGTTCGTTTTATCCTACCCTCGATCAATTGCAGGAAAACCAATAAGACTTATGCCTCCATTATCGGATGACGCATGAGATGATGTTATATTAATTGCACTAAAAATTTGATACTGGGCCTTTGCGCCCTTTATGCCGGCAGAACTTTGACTGCAACTAAACATGACTAAAAGATTGACTAAAGATGACCTTGACAGGGTTTAGTTGTTTTTCCTATTATTAACTTGATTGATTTAAACGGAGTTTTATCTGGCGCATTTAGACAAACTACATATGTCCACTTTCACTGCCTCCAAATCCGCCTCTTCCACAGCCGAGGATCGAATAATCCTGAGCTGGACAGTGCATCTCGCACGCTCACAGCCCACCAGAGCAATTGCTTCAATTGCGTTCATCTGCGTCGCGACTGCAATAGGGTTTGCTCTAGCGGGTGCGCTTGTCGCAGGAATTGCAGCAGTTGCGCTGATTGCGTCATTATCTGATTTCTTATTTCCGGTTAGATATATAATCACATGCGAGAAGGCTTCATCAAAGATGATCGGCAGGGGCAGTGAGATAAAATGGGCCGATGTGAAACGCTGCTATTTGGACGATTGTGGCGTTAAATTGAGCCCGTTGGATCGAATATCGAGGCTGGAGGCGTTCAGGGGAGTGTATTTGCGCTTTGCAGACAACAAAGACGAGGTCATCGAGACCGTTAAGTCATTGAGACCAAACGATGTATGATACCGACATCACCACGCCTTTAACAAATAAGCAGCGCGACGAGGTAATTGAAGGCATCGCGCGGAAGATAGTAGGCAGACACTTAGAAACTCCGGCTGTTATGTTTTTTGATATGCATAAGCCTCTTTCGTTTATTGCGAGTCAGGCAATGCTGATGGGACTGCCGCTTTTGGGGTTGTTCTTCGGAGCGCAGCCGGTGGCGAATGTGAGCAAATTGCTTTCAGATCGGGAGAACGTCGAGGCGTTGATTACACGTATTGAAGAATTGTCGGCGCAAAAAGACGACAAACGTCAGGAGTGAGCTAGATCAATGGGCGGCATGACTGAGTTCGCAAACCCAGCGACCTACATAGTCGAAGGCATTCTGGTCTTTTTTATATTGTGGAAGATTTTGTCCGCCAGGCGCGGTCGAGATCTCTATATACGAAGGATCCCAGGGCTGTCAGTGCTCGATGAGGCCGTTGGACGAGCAACTGAGATGGGCAAACCAATGCTCTACGCGACGGGCTTGAGCGGTCTGGACATAGTGGGTCTTCAGTCGATGGCGATTATGTCGAATGTCATCCAGCGGGCCGCAAACTACTCTACTCGCGTCATTGTGCCGATGTACGACCCGGTGCTATACACCGTCGCCGAGGAAGTGGCTAAAGACGCATATGCCACCGCAGGAGTGCCGGAACAGTTCATACCCGAAGACATAAGATACCTTACTGACCGACAATTTGCATGGGCGTCGGGCGTAGTTGGAATCCAACACAGAGAAAAGGTCGCGACGGCGTTCTACTTCGGCACATACGCTGCCGAAGCGCTGATTCTTGCCGAAAACGGGCAGATGGTGGGCGCGTTGCAGGTAGCTGGAACTCCGTCGATTATACAAATTCCGTTCTTTTTGGCGGCTTGTGATTACACGATCATCGGCGACGAGTACTATGCGGCCAGTGCGTATCTGTCTCGTGAACCTACGCTGCTGGGCAGCCTAGTCGGACAGGACTACGGCAAAATTTTAATGATGGCACTGGTAATGATCGGCGTAATCGGCGTGACGGTAATTTCTATGCAAACTAGCTTTCCACTGCTAAAGGGCATTGGGCAGTTTTTTAATGACTACTTCCTGACGTATTTCCCAGGGCATTCATAATATGAGTTGGCAGCATCGCTTATCGAATATACTGTTCCCGTCGGCGGTCCACGGATCGCTGGTGTGGGTCTATATAACAGCGGCAATTGTTGTGGGCGTGGCGGCGCTGATCGCTTTGATGAGCTTGCCTCACAAATATCGAAAGGCCGTTGTTGTAGGTATCACGTTCATCGGTGGGTTGTATTTCTCGCTGGAATTTCTCCTGCCGCACGAACAAGTTAGAGCATTTGGACACACAGTTGTCGGCAAGGGACACGTCACTGGATTTGCCAATGGTTTGACAAATGCAAAACCTAGCGTGGCTGACTGTCTGATGATAATAGGCGCGTTCACACTGCTTTTGGGCACATCTAACCTATTTCATGTCCACAGCAAGGCAATCAAAAAACGCAGCCCCGGCTGGTACAACAGCTTGGCGTTTTTTATATCATTCTTTCTAATAATAATATTCGGCTTTTTTAGGGACGCATATATCGGCAAACACGGCATTAGAGGAGATATAGGCACAGCGAGCAGCCAGCTTTTTGCAATTCTATTCAATGGCTTTATTCAAAACTTAGATGCGGCGATGTTCTCATTGGTTGCGTTCTATATCGTATCGGCGGCATATCGAGCATTTAGAGTAAAATCAGCCGAAGCCGGGCTTATGATGGCTACGGCGGGGATAGTGATGCTCGGGCTAGTACCGGTTGGAGCTTTAATTACAAGCTGGCTGCCTGATACCGGCATATTGTCTTGTCTGCGGCTCGAACGCATTACGGTCTGGATACTCACATGGCCGAGTATGGCGGTGCTGCGAGCAATCGAATTCGGACTATCGTTAGGCTACTTGGCAATGAGCCTCAGAGTTTGGTTGAGCTTAGAACGCGGAAGCTTCTTTGATAGGCAACTTTAAATGAACTTTAGTTATAGACTTCAAAATCTGGACAGACGCATTCTCTATGTGCTGGTGGCAATCGTACTTTCCGTGCCGGTAATAATGAGACCTGCTCGGCATCCTGATAAAGACACAATCTTTCCTGAAGTACAGAACGCCTACGACACAATAGATCGAGTGCCGCCCGGTAAGATCGTTCTTGTATCAACAACATGGGGTGCTGGGGCAAAAGCCGAAAACGAGCCGCAGATGGAAGCGGTAATGAGGCATATGTTCAAAAAGCGCATTAAGTTTGCGATACTTGCCTGGGAACCCGGCGGATCTGAAATCACATGGCAGAGCGCCGAGCGCATCCAAAATGCGATGCATGCAAAATACGGCAGGGATTGGGTCCATCTGGGGTTTAAGACCGGCCCGCCATTTGCCATCGCAAGCGGACTGGGCGAAAACTTTGCCTCAGTTTTTTCAAAAGACAGAAATGGCACTCCCCTTTCGAAGCTGCCCGCCGTGAGCTTTGTAAAAGATTACAGGCAGATCGGCGCAGTAGTCGATATAACCTCAACAGGAATGATGGGCATCTGGGTTCCGTATCTGACGATGCCAAAACACATTCCGTTAGTCTACTGCCCGACGGCTGTAATGGCTGTGTCGGCTTATCCTTACCTCGATTCCGGCCAACTCAGCGGCATGCTCAACGGAGTGATGGGCGCAGTGCAATACGAGACACTTATCGGCCAAGAGAATAAAAGAACAGACGCATCAGCCATTTCGTGGGCGCTCTCATGCGCGCATATATATATTCTTCTTTTGATAGTAATCGGCAACCTGGGCTACCTTGCCGCCAGACGAGCCGGAGTCGTATCGGGAGGGCATCGCATTGGCTGAACTGGCTAAGTGGCTGTCGCTGCATTCGACTGCGGTGTCCGTGTGGGCAGGCGCACTGTGCACATTTGCCGTATACACTGTTTTATATAAAGAAAACAGGTTCTATAGATTATTCGAACACATCTTTATCGGCTTATACGGCGGATACACAGTCTATGTCACGTGGGCAGAGGTGCTAAAGCCCAAGTGGTGGGATCCAATGACTGCCGAGGGGCAGTGGTTTTTGATCTTCGACGCAATCGTGGGCAGCATGTTCTACTTTATATACTCACGAAAGCACGCGTGGATCAGCCGGATTGTCTTTGGGCTGTTTATGGGTTTTTCGGCGGGAGGAATCTTCCGCGAATACTACGAACTCTACTTCCCGCAGATGGGTTCGTCGATGAAGTCAATTATACCCGCAGCCGGCACTTCGATGCCCACAAGTGCGCTTATCGGACACATTGCAAGCGTCGTTGTGTTCTACGTTATTATGCTCGCGTCTATGAGCTACTTCTTCTTTAGCTTTGAACACAAGCACCCGGCAGTAACCGCGACTGCAAAGGCCGGGCGATGGTTTCTGATGATTGGCTTCGGCGCAATGTTCGGATCAACGGTAATGGGCAGGAT
Source organism: Armatimonadota bacterium (assembly GCA_023398345.1). Taxonomy (GTDB): domain Bacteria; phylum Armatimonadota; class UBA5829; order UBA5829; family UBA5829; genus DTKD01. The sequence continues at coordinate 7,510 of JAEWSK010000028.1, forward strand.
GACGCTATTTATCGGACGACTCAACTACCTAATCAACAACTGGCTGAAAGGCGAAGTCTTTAGAGAGGCTCAGTATCCGGCTTTTTGGTGGGCGATATCGTCCTTGCTTTTAATATCTGCCGCAGTTACCGTGATTTATATACTAAAGCAGCGTTCAAAACCAGTGCAAGAAGCGTGACGAAAGTAATTATCGCCGATATGTGTCGCTTTGCAGACCCAATTCTCGCAAACGCCGACGCATGGCCCATGTGGACGCACCGAAACGCTCAGCCATTATGCGCACGCGGTGCTGGGGATTGAATGCCAATTCATCGTAGTATCGTCTAACATACTCCTCCGGCATCAACAACAGCGCCGCAAATCTATCGCATGCGCGCTCGACAATTGTTCGACTTGTGCGCGATGTGTCGAGGAAAAATAGTCGCGATTTTGATGGCGCTCGACGGCCAAGCAGATGATGACCTATCTCATGGGCAAGCGTGAATCGTCGTCGGGCTAAAGACTTGGTGTAAGTATTGTTTAGGGCAATTACCGGAGGGGCATCAGGCAGACGCAGATAAAGCCCGTCTATTTCAGGCACGAACTCCTGCTCGCAAACCTCGATTCCAAGCCGCTTTGCCACGCAATCAAGATCAACCGGCGGTTCGAGCTTCAAAGTTTCCCATGCTTTGTGAGCAAAAAGCTCCGCCTCATCATCGAAATGTAGACGCGCCAAAGCAGCCTACCCTTTTGAGTATTGCCGCTGCATTTTGCGGACGAACTCGACTATTTGCGACTTGCCTTCGTCAGGAATGCTCTGTTGGCCGCGCAAAGCAAACTCAACCGCCTCAACCGGATCCATTGTCTCCATTTTAGGCCCATAGCCCGCGGCTATCCTAAGCTCGTTTTCGTCAAGACATTCGAAGCGTTCCGCAATTTGAGAAATGACGTTTTCAGAAGGAACGCGCCCATCCGACATGTCTTTCCAATATGCTGCGCTGATATCCGAGCCAAACGCCGCCGCACGAAATGTGAGACTATTGCATTCAAGAAACGACTTGATGATTTTTCCGAACTCAGCAGACACCTTCGCCATGCGAATCGCCTCCGTTCACTACTAGTTATCATACCCACATTTTATATGCAAGTCAAGCACAATATTACGGCCAAGTAAAGATCAAAAATAGCTCTCAGTAAACAAGCAATTGAAGGAACTAAGCATTGGCGTGTCTAATACTCGTCTGCTATGACTACCATTAATGACTTCATAGAAGAGCTTGAGTTTATCGCGCCACCCGATCTTGCCGACGCCGATGACAATGTCGGACTGCAGGTAGGCAATCGCGAAAATGCGGTGCGACGAGTCTGCGTATCAGTTGACACATCGGCTCGAGTAATTGACTCGGCAATCGAGCGCAAGGCTGATCTGCTTATAGCACACCATCCGCTCATATTCAAACCTTTAAAGTCGCTGACACAAGACGATCCGGTCGCTTTGCGCGTGACAAAACTTATAAGAGCGAACACAGCGCTTTTTACGATGCACACAAACTATGACAGCGCCCCTGGAGGCATCAATGATGTGCTCGCTGATAAGCTGGGCGTGCTCGACTGCGAAGTACTAATAACGCGCAAGTCCGATCCGTCCGTCAAAATTGTCGTGTTTGTGCCTGAGGAGGCCGTCGAAAGCGTTCGCAACGCAATGGCCGAAGCTGGCGCGGGCATAATCGGACAGTATACTCACTGCAGTTTCCGCACACCGGGGACGGGTTCATTCGTGCCGCTTCCGGCTGCCCAGCCATATATTGGCAGTGCTGGAAAACTCGAAGAAGTCGAGGAATACCGGCTCGAAATGGCCTGCGCGGCATCGTGGTCGGGCAATGTGATTGCGGCAATGCTCGAAACGCACCCTTACGATGAGGTCGCATACGACATATATGAACTCGCCAACGAACCTATAACTTACGGCTACGGCCGCGTCGGCACTCTCGATAAACAAATTAGCCTGAGTGAGTTTGCAGACAAAGTAAAATCAACACTCGGGTTAGAATACGCGAAAGTCTCGGGCGATCTCGACAAGCAAATTGAGCGCGTTGCACTGTGCGGCGGAAGTGGGTCATCGCTGTTCCGAGAAGCAGTGCATGAATGCGCGGATGTGTATGTAACCGGTGACACAAAACACCATGACATACTTGATGCGGACGCGCTTGGGCTCGCAATGATCGACGCAGGGCACTTCGAGACCGAAAAGCCTGGAATGGTCGCACTGGCTCAACGGCTGACAAAGACGTTTGCCGGCAGCGGAGTTGAAATCGACTATATCGAGTAGCTTAATATTACTGCGTCTATAAAAACGCCATAGATACTGCAAAAATATTGGCAGACTGACTGGATTAGTGAAATGCAACACATTGGGTATAACCAAACGACGTACACTGCGTGACACAAGGTGCCTGTTACGCCAAATTGTGTGCATGGAGGGTTCACTCAATGTCTGCTACATTTGTAACATGTGTGTTTATTATCGCTCTATGCGGCACTGTGGCTTGTGGCGCCAACCTCGGTGTCGCTAACGACTACAATGGGTTCATACTTGGAACCGATTCACAGTTAAACGCCTCAGCGCAGGGACGCGTGGCAATAGGAGGAAGCGCATCGCTTTCCAGCTATGGCATTGCAAGCGGCCTTACGGGATTTTCCGGCCCCTCACTGGTAGTGGGCGGTGATTTGACCTACACCAACAGCCAAGTCTTTTGGGGCGATGTTCACGTAGGCGGCACACCCAACTTTACCAATGTAACAATATCTAATGGGCAGCTCTACAACCCCAGCAGTCCCATTGATTTCGCCGCTGCCTCATCATATCTCACCCAGCAATCAAGCTCATGGGGAGCGCTCGCACCCACCGGCTCGACAGTCGTGCAGTTCGGAGGAATTACGCTTACCGGCACTGACCCAAGTCTAAATATCTTTTCAGTAAACGGCAGCGATCTTGCATCCGCAAACTCGTTGACGATCTCTGCACCAGCAAACTCCACAGTGCTGGTAAATGTCAATGGCACTACAAATTCAATGTCAAACTTCGGAATGACTCTTTTAGACGGGGCAGACAAGCAATATACGCTGTATAACTTCTACGAGACATCTCAACTCAATATTAGTGGAATTAACGTACTCGGAAGCGTGCTTGCCCCGGACGCAGACATTACATTTAACAATGGCAACACAGAAGGCACACTCATCGGATCGACAATCAGCGGAAATGGCGGACTGCAAAATTTTATTTTCCAAGGAGACTTGCCCGGTGAGGAGCCAATACCCGATGCATCGACACTCGTCCTAGCAGGGATGTCCTGCCTGGCATTTGCATCTCAAAAATTGCGCAAAAGCAATCGTCAAATTAACGAAAACTAGCATGGGCCTTTGCCCCAAATCCCACCAGAGACTTCTGTCTGGTGACTATGCAAAGCAACTCGTAAATTGAGCCCCTCTTTTGAGGGGTTCAATTTACGCATATGGGGTTTGGGGACAATATCTCTTAAGATAGCACCCTTACTGGAGCTTTAATATAAGACCCTCAGAGCACATTCCGTAGACGCGGCATGCGCTCTTTTGTACATCCAAGCGTTTACTTCAACATGTAGTGAATGCTATAATTGGTGGGTTTAACAAGCAACTCAACTACAGAGGTGAGATATGTACATAGATGACATTCATGCGCGCGAGATTTTAGACTCCCGCGGCAACCCGACCGTCGAGGTTGAAGTTTACCTCGAAGATGGCACGATGGGACGAGCGGCTGTCCCGTCAGGTGCTTCGACCGGCGCTCACGAGGCAGTCGAGCTTCGAGATGGCGACAAGGGCCGCTATCTCGGCAAGGGCGTTCAGCAGGCTGTCCATAACGTAATGGAGACCATCGCCCCGGAACTTATAAATTGCCCGGTTACGGAACAGGCTTGGCTCGATCAGAAAATGAACGAGCTCGACGGCACACCCAATAAGGCGAAGCTCGGTGCAAACGCCATACTTGGAGTAAGCCTTGCTTGCGCAAAGGCCGCTTCCGAATACATCGGACTTCCGCTGTATCGCTACCTCGGCGGCACAAATGCAAAAGACCTGCCGGTTCCTATGATGAATATCCTCAACGGCGGCAAGCACGCCGATAATACAGTGGACATTCAGGAATTTATGGTCATGCCCACGGGCGCATGCTGCTGGGCCGATGCTCTGCGAATGTGCGCGGAAGTATACCACAACCTCGCCAAAGTGCTAAAGAGCAAGGGCCTTTCAACAGCAATCGGCGACGAGGGCGGGTTTGCTCCAAACCTCAAAACATCTGAAGAGACCATCGAAGTAATATTGGAAGCCATCACCAATGCCGGTTACAAGCCCGGAGAGCAGTTCCATATAGCTCTTGATCCCGCTTCGACCGAGATGTACAAAGACGGCAAGTACATTTTCGAAGGCGAGGGCAAGACTCGAACCAGTGCCGAGATGGTGGACTATTACGAATCTCTAGTTAACAAGTATCCGATCATCTCAATTGAAGACGGCATGGCCGAAGACGATTGGGATGGATGGGTCGAACTGACAAAGCGCATCGGAGATAGAGTGCAGATAGTCGGCGACGACCTCTACGTCACCAACACTGAGCGACTCAAAAAGGGAATTGAACTTAAGGCGTCCAACTCGATTCTCATTAAAGTCAACCAGATCGGATCCCTGACTGAGGCTATGGAAGCAATTGAAATGGCAAAGCGCGCTGGTATGACGGCTGTCGTCAGCCATCGCTCCGGTGAGACCGAGGATAGCTTTATCGCAGACCTCGTAGTTGCGACAAATGCCGGCCAGATCAAAACGGGCGCGCCTGCCCGCAGCGAGCGTGTTGCGAAGTACAATCAGCTTTTGCGCATTGAAGAAGACCTCGATGCAATGGCCCGCTACCCGGGAATCAACGCGTTCTACAACATAAAGAGATAAATAAGCTCTACGATAAAAAAGGCCGGGGCGCGTGCGCTCCGGCCTTTTTTTCATATGCAATCATATTTACCCCGTTTAGCTCGCTTGCTTGGCGGCAATCATGCATATTGTGACACATGAATTGCCGCATAAAAATGCTCTCGATACGCTTCGGCGTGTGTTTGATAATTTCGACGAAGAGATTGTCGGCAGGCGAGTGCTCGACTTCGGCTGCGGAAATGGATTTCAGGCATGCGCAATGGCAAAGCTCGGCGCAAGGCAAGTAATCGGATTGGATACCAATCCAAAATCAATCGCCCATGCGCGCGCACTGGCCTTAGAAATGGGGCTTTGTGGTAAGGTCGAGTTTGGCGACACGCCAAAGCAATTTGGGGCAATGCAATTCGATGTGGTCATATCTCAAAACAGCATGGAGCACTTTGCCGATCCGGCAAACGTGATCGAACAGATGAAACACGCGCTCGCGCCCGGCGGCAAGCTGTTTATAACATTCGGCCCGCCTTGGTTCGCGCCTTATGGCAGTCACATGAGATTTATAACGCCCTTGCCCTGGGTGAATATTTTACTGCCTGAGCGCACTGTGATGAAGATAAGAGCGCGCTATATACATGACGGTGCAATGCGCTATGAAGATGTCGAAGGTGGGCTTAACAAGATGACATTGCGCAAATTCGAAAAGCTAATGCGCGAATCCGGCATGACAATTACACACTGCAGATACGATTGCGTCAAGGGTCTGAATTTCCTAGGCAGACTCCCAATTATGCGGGAGCTTTTCATCAATCACATAAGTTGCATTGGATATTTGAAAGCTTCACCCTCATGCTCTCATAAGCAAATTTCATCGCGGAAGCCAGCGATCCAGCAGACGGGTCTCGGTAAGATTGTGCAGCTTCATTGCAGATCGCACTGATTCGATGAGCGAATCCTCACGGACTGCGCCAATCAGTTCTGATTCGAGCACTTCAATACCCATCGCCTGCGCCTCATTTACGACGAACGCATATACTTCATGCATCGAGACTCGATCTGGGAGCGTTATATTGGTCGATACCTGCGCAATATTACGCGATTTCAAAAAAACGCCGATTGCCTTCACGCCTTCCATAGCCTTATGACTATCTCTGAGCTTGCGGATTTTTGCTGCAATGGCTTTTGCGGCGTCCAAATCGTCAGTGGATAGATTTACATTGAACGCAATCAATGGCCCGCGCGCGCCTACAACCACCGCGCCCGCTGTAGGATGGAGCGTAAAAGGGCCAAGGTCGGGCTTGCGATTGCCCTTTAGGCCGGTCGTTAAAAGCGCCTCATAGCCGCCCTTGCGCACATCGGCCAAATTTACTCGATGGCGCATTAAAGCAGAGCGCTCGTAAAAGTACACTGGAACACTTAGCTGGTCGGCAATGTCTTTACCTATCGAACGTGACAGTGCGACTGCCTCGGGCATTGTCGTCTCGCCTATCGGCACGACTGGAATGACATCAATTGCGCCAACTCTCGGGTGCTCGCCATTGTGCTCATTGATGTCTATAAGTTCAACTGCCGCCTTTGCGCCCGCAAGCATCGAGTTTCGCACGTCATCCAATTCGCCGACAAATGTAACAACGGAGCGATTGTGATCGACATCCATCGACCAGTCGACAACATTTACAGCCGATGCGCCGTCAATTGCATCCACAATGGCTTTTATGACACTTTCACGCCGTCCCTCGCTGAAGTTGGGCACGCACTGGATACTCTTTGGCAAATCAGCTACTCCATCGGATACTCATAGCGCTCAAAATAGCCCAAAAGCTTTCCGTCGGAATCGCGCACGGCGCGCATATATATACGACGAGTGGGCTTTTCGGAAATCAATCGCTCATCAAGCCCGGCCTGCATCTCATCGAATATTTCAAGAATCGTCGCTTGAGACTGCTCATTATGGCAATCCAGCACAGACTTGCCGATCAAATCGGCCCCACCCCATTTTGCATACAATTCGATGGCCGCGGCATTCATAAAGCAAATGACATGATCTGTATTTACAAAGGCAACAGGTTCTTTTAAGCTGTTAACTATCGCCGAGAGCAATTTTAGGTCGATCATATATCACTACTTTCCAAAAAAACGCAGATCTTCCGGTTTTTGCTTTTGACTAGTTCGCAACAATATTAACCAGCTTGCCTTTTACAACAATGACTTTACGCACGGTTTTGCCTTCTAGGTCAGCTTTAATCTTATCCGAAGCGAGCGCCAGTTTCTCCATTATGGACTCATCGGCATCAGCGGGAATCGTAAGCTTATCCCGAATTTTGCCGCATATCTGCACTACTATCTCAACTTCGTCGGCTTTAGCGACTGCCGGGTCATAGCTCGGCCATGTCTCAAGCAAAGTAAACGGCTTTTTATCGGCTTTGGGAAGCGATGCCCAAAGTTCGTCGGCAATATGTGGAGTCATTGGGGCTAACAGCAAGATCATGCTCTCAATTGCTTCACTCATTACAGAAGCTGCGCCCTCGCCGTCAATACCTCCCGCAGAAGAAGTTGCTGTTGCATTTGAAAATGACTGCATTTCGTTTAGCAACTCCATCAGCGCGGCGACGGCAGTGTTGAATGCGAACTTCTCGATGTCATAGCCAACTTTGGCTATCGTCTGATGGACTTTGCGGCGCAGGGCTTTGGCCTTTGGATCGGCGGAAGCATCGGCGACTTTTGCACGCCAGTCGGAATCGAATCGCTCCGTCCAATCGTTGACTAGTCGCCACACGCGGCCAACAAATCGATATGCGCCGTTCATGCCGTCCTCGCTCCACTGCACGGCATCTTCAAATGGCGCTACAAACAGCTCGTAAGTGCGCAGCGCATCTGCGCCGAATTTGGCGGCCATAGCATCAGGTGTGATGACATTGCGCTTTGACTTGGACATCTTCACGTATTTCCAGATGACCTTTGCGGGATCGTATTTGTCGAGTTCTTCGGGGAAAAGTGGGATCAGATCGTGATCTTCGTCATCGTTCCCACCACTAAGTGCAGAAGCATTGGATTCACAAGCATCCATAGTGCGATGCGGCGTATATGCCAAAACCATCCCCTGGTTCATAAGCTTTGCAAACGGTTCAACAAACGGAATCAACCCCTCATCATGCAAAACTTTCGTCCAGAAACGAGCGTACAGCAGGTGCATAACAGCATGCTCCGCCCCGCCAACATACAAATCGACCGGCAGCCAGTATTTTGCCAATTCTTTATCAAAAGGCGCAGAATCCAAATGCGGGCTGACGTAACGCAGGAAATACCAACTCGAACATGCAAACCCACCCATTGTGTCTGTCTCGCGCTTTGCACTCGCTCCACACAGCGGACAGGTCGTATCGACAAATTCGGGAATGTTTGCCAATGGCGATTCACCCGACCCGCTCGGAACATAGTTCTCTACATCCGGCAGCACTACGGGAAGCTGATCGTCTGGAACAGGAACCTCGCCGCAGTTCTCACAGTGAATAATCGGGATTGGCGCACCCCAGTATCGCTGGCGGCTTATCAGCCAGTCACGCAGTTTATAGTTAACCGCGCCGTTGCCTTTGCCGGTCTGCGCAAGCCAACCTGTAACTTTCTTTTTTGCACAGCCGTTAGCGCCAATAGTGCCGGTAAATTCGGCTGAGTTGAACATATCGCCATACTCAGAATGGAAAGTTAGACCGCCCCAGTCTTCAGACTCGTCCGGAACATAGTCTTTGGGGGCGTTGGGATGCCTGATAACTGGAATGATTTTAATTCCAAACTTGCGCGCAAACGCAAAGTCGCGCTCATCATGCGCAGGCACGGCCATTATCGCGCCTGTGCCATAGCCCATCATTACATAGTCGGCTATCCATATCGGGACTTTCTCGCCGTTGACGGGATTGATGGCATACGCGCCGGTGAAAACGCCTGTCTTTTCTTTGTCTGTAGATTGTCGCTCGATTGCGCTCTGGCGCTGGGCCTGCTTGCGATAATCTTCAACCTCGGCGCGTTTGTCGGGCGAGGTCAACTTCTGCACCAACGCATGCTCAGGCGCAAGCACCATAAATGTCGCGCCCCAGAGTGTGTCGGGACGAGTTGTATAGATAACTATGTCATCGCCCTGCTCGCTCTTAAATGTCACTTCTGCGCCTTCGCTGCGACCAATCCAGTTGCGCTGCATCGACTTGATCGACTCGGGCCAGTCGATAGTGTCAAGATCGTCAATCAGCCTGTCTGCATACGCTGTGATCTTAAAGAACCACTGCGGCAGGTCTTTTTTTTCAATAAACGAATCACACCGCCAACAGCGGCCGTCCTTTACTTCTTCGTTTGCAAGCACAGTCGCGCAGTTCGGACACCAGTTTGCCGGGGCCATCGAGCGATAAGCCAGGCCGCGCCTATACAACAGCAAAAATATCCACTGCGTCCATTTATAATAATCCGGGTGAGAAGAATTGACTTCGCGCGACCAATCGTAACCGATGCCGACCAAATCCATCTGCCGCTTATAGGTGGCGACGTATTCGGGAACGGTCTTTTTGGGATGACTCTGCTTTTTTATTGCCTCGTTTTCAGCAGGCAGGCCAAACGCGTCCCATCCCATCGGATGCAGGACATTGTAGCCATTCATTCGTCGGTAGCGGCAGGCAACATCGGTGGGAATATAGTTGCGGCAATGGCCGACGGATAGGCCCGCGCCTGACGGATATGGAAAAAAATCAAGGCCGTAGAACTTCGGCTTGTCGGTCGAGTCCTCCGTTCTAAAAAGATCGGCTTCTTTCCATTTGCGCTGCCATTTGCGCTCTATTTCGGCAAAATCATACTTACGGTCGGCCATATTAAACCCCAGTCAAAAATCAAAAGTTGAAAGTCGAAAATATATACTCTCAAGCGTGATTATAGATTCGTGCGAAAATAGTGTCAAGGCAAGCGCATTCATGTAGGCGCAGTTCCCGGACTCAGCATGCTTAAATTTAACACGCAACCAGCATATGCACGTATGCTTCACGTTTAGTGTCTACCCGCCAGAGGGAAGAAGAAATCGCAGTCCGGCCGCCATTGACACGGTCGATATTACTTCACTTGGGAGGGATACTCTGTGCGCTCTATTACTCGATATTCATTTCTATGCATTCTACTAATATGCATATCATCTACCGCTGGATGGTCTGAGCGCGTCTACGGTAAAGTCACCTCCGTCTTCGGCAAGACCATCTCCGCCACTTTTCCAACGCCGGTTTCGTCCAACGCCGTCATGGTCGTATTGACGGGCGAAGGGGATTCAGTCGCAGGAACAGCCGTGTCGAGAAAATGCTCCGGCACGGGGCCATGCGAAGTTATGGGCGGAATTCTTTTTGTAAGCGACCCACTCAATCTCAGCGCGGGCAAAGATGTATACGTCAATTCGGTGGACACACTGCCCGCGCCGAGCAAAATCGAGTTGTCCAACTCTAGCGCCACTGCAAAAACGCCGACACATGACCTCAAGTTATACTACTTTGCCGCCGGGCAAACCGTTGGCTATGGCGCACTCGGACTGGGTTACGAAAGAACAGTTCGTGTGAGCCGCGGACTCGGAGTTGAGTTTGACGGCAGCATTGCCGCTGTCGGAAACGTAAGTGGCAGCAGCCCGGATGTCGTCAACACCGATCAACTCATAAAAAGTCTCAATGGCCGCGTTAGATTCGACTGCAGCGATTTTTGCGGATTCTACACCGCATACCGCTGGAACCAAGGGCGCGGCGACGACGACCACTGGAATGAGGTAATTAAAAAACTTCAAGGTAAAGACTTTGTCGCACCATCGAGCTTCAACACAGAGCAAGTCATGTTGCAGGGGCTTGAATACGGCATCACTTTGAGGCCAATCGGCACTATGTCGCTGTCACTGGGCTACATACCACAGTATAGGGCCGACTATGGAACCATCGGCGTCCGGACTATGCCGGGATATACCGGCGAACTTCGGTTCGGCACACACCACGGGGCCGTGCGCATTCGCGGAATCAAATCCGATGACTATTGGCAGGCCGACCTGGGGGTTACAATTAGATAAACGCAGCGCGTATACAAATAATATGCCTTATAACCCCGCTGGGAATGCACCTCAGCGGGGTTATAGAAAATCTAGCCTACCAAGCAAATGCTTCAGGCGCCGCACCACCTGGGCCGGGGAAAATGGCATCAAGTTTATTCATAGTGTCGGCAGATAGCTCTATCTCAGTTGCGCGAAGTGAGCCGTCCAACTGACCCGACGTGCGCGGGCCTATAATCGGTGCAGTGACGACAGGATTAGCCAGCAGCCATGCAAGCCCAATATCTGCGGGGTTCTCTCCCAGTTGATCGCAAAGCTCTTCATACTTAGCCAGCTTATCGCGCAGCCGCTCGATGCGCTCCATTACACCCGGCTCGGCGCGTCTGCCCTCCGAGACCTTTTTCAAAGCGCCAGCTAGCACTCCACTGCCCAGCGGACTCCATGGAATTACTCCCATTCCATACGCCTCGCATGCGGGCAAAATCTCAAGTTCAACACTGCGCGCTGTTAAATTATAAAGACACTGCTCGGAGACAAGGCCAAAGAAATGCCGCTGCTTTGCGGCCTCATTTGCCCGGGCAATGTGCCATCCGGCAAAATTGCTCGACCCAATATAGATCACTTTGCCCTGACGAACCAGAGTCTCCATCGCTTGCCATATCTCATCAACTGGAGTATCACGGTCGATGTGGTGCATCTGGTATAGGTCGATTCTATCGGTTTGAAGCCGCTTTAGGCTATCCTCGCACTCGCGAATAATGCTCAGCGCCGACAGCTTGGACTTATTTGGCCAATCGCCCATCTTGCCGTAGACTTTTGTAGAGATGACAGTTCGCTCTCTTCTGCCGCCTCCCTGGGCAAACCATCGCCCTATTATCTGTTCAGTAACTCCCTCGCCAATCGCCCACCCGTAGACGTTGGCTGTGTCGAAAAAGTTTATCCCGTGCTCGTGCGCGCGGTCCATAATAGAAAAGCTATCCGGCTCCGATGTATGCGGGCCGAAGTTCATCGTGCCCAGGCACATCCGGCTTACTGAAAGCCCAGTGCGTCCAAGGTGCGTGTAGCGCATAGTAAATTCCTTCCAATTAGTAAACATTATGGCTGAGTCGGTCTGTTTTTACCGAACTTTGCTCAGCTCCAAACATGTTAACTGAACTATTGACATGCAATAGCTAGTGCAGTATACTGCGATTATCAAGCATAAGCAATCTTATGATAAGTTGCTCGCTTTTCCACACAAAATCAGAGACAGTAGGATAGGTCTAGACACGACGGCCTGCATGGATTGCAATAAAAGGGTCGACGTTTGGAAGTTGGGGGGTTCGGTAGTATTGACGGGCCTGTCAGACCGTCACAGCAAAGTATTAAAACAACTCTCTGGATAATATTCAAACAATATAGGCTGTCGCAGCGCCCAATGTTGATAGCCTCCTCGAATCGGAGTTCCGTAAAACACGAGTTTTGCATCGCATTGGTATAAATGCGGCATCTCGACACCATTGCTAGCGCTGTTCAGCCCGATATGGGCGCGATTTGCAACGAGTCGTGCCAAAGGCTAAAAAGGAGAATGCAGTGGCAGATAGATTTACGGAAGACACACAGGAAGAACAAGTAGTCAGACTGACCAAGCGAGAAATCGAAGTGCTCAGCCTTGTATTGGAAGGAAAAAGCTCGCGTGAGGTCGCTGACTCACTGTTCTGCAGCAAGCGCACTGTCGACTTTCACCTTGCGAGAATTTACGATAAGCTGCAAGTTACAAACCGAGTACAGGCCATGCACCGCGCGACGATGTTGGGACTTGTGACAGTAAGGCATAACGCCAGCTAAAATTTATACGGCTAAAAACGTATAGCAGTTAGTTGTTGAAGAACGCTGACTTGTATGCTTGTCTGCTGCAAAACTGTTCGTCAATCAAACTTTGTGCCACTTAGCGAAGACTTCGCTTTCAATTTCTTCAAACGGCTTGCCTTTGGCC